>CAZNDI010000028.1:0-11183 GCA_964571805.1 uncultured Candidatus Peribacteria bacterium | reverse complement strand
TGCTGGGTTTTAAAGCGTCTTCCACAGCTTTTTTTAGGGCCGCATCGCTGTCTTCCACCGCTTTTGCCGCGGTATTGGTTTCAGTCAGTTTTAGTTTTGGCTTCAGGGTCGTCATCAAATTGAAAGAAAAATTGGGCCCAAACCGCGTGCTCAGTCCAAAGGCTTTCGTCGTATTTGCCAAGGGCGTCACATTGGTCGTCAAGGTCTCTTCCAAGGCGTCCACGATGGCTCTCAGGTGACAATCGATACAACCTTCGTTGGGGTTGTAAAAAGAACCTGGGCGATTTTCTTTGATCACGTTCACACAGGCCACCACTTCTACCGCTTCCAAAGCTTGTCGGATGGGGTCGTTTTCGGGCAACGATTTCCACTCAGCTGCCGTGACGGCTCCAACCGGAAAGGGGAAGCTGGTGGCGGCCAAAAAACTTCTCACTTTGTCGGGGTCTGAACAAAGTTTTGTGGGCAAGCAACGGGGGTTTCCATTGCTGTCTTTGTCAATTACTTTCTTTCCAGCCACCATGATTTCCAACGGGCTTTTTCCTGGTCCGCAAAGGGGGCGCGCACTGGCGGGGAATTGTTTTAGTATTCCTCCTATAAAGGGTCCCGGATACCCATCCACTTGCGTTACTTCATTGTTTGATGAGTTTTGATTCTTTTTAGGAACGAAGTTGGGAGGGCAGACGTTTTCTGCTTCAGCTTGACCAAGGGGTTGTTTGAAAGTGATGGCTTCTGGGTCTTGGCAAAGATTGTTTGAGCCATTCTCTTCCTTTTGGCAAAACTGATTACACCCGTCCCCTGATTTTTTATTCCCATCGTCGCACTGTTCTCCCAAAAGCAATTCAAAACTACCGTTGCCACATTCGGGCTTTATTGCCTTTGAATTGGGGCCAGCTTCTGGATCCTCAGCGGGCACACAGTCTGGAGCGGGAGGATTTTGTGGTAGGTTAGGCTTGTTGTTTTGATTCAAATCGTTTTGCTCCATTTCATCTAATTTTACCGGTTCATTTCCACTGCCCTCCTCAGTTTTTGGAAAATTATAGACATCTCCATTCCATTTGGCCTTGCTTCCAAACAGGGTGACATCGATCAAATTCAAATCCGTCATCAAGTCAAAGGGTGCATCCACGGCTCCCACTTTGCCATCCCAATACTGCTCGGAGGCTTTAAATTTCATTTTCAGAGCGGTCTTGTTAAAGAAGAGGGCTTTTTCTTTTTGAAAGCTATTTTGAATGTCCAAAAATAAATTCTGGGCCAAAAACTTTTTTTCTGCCGCCATTTCATCAGTGGTACAGGCAATCAATACTTTTTCAGGAACCTTTTTCCTCTCTTCTTCTTTCATTTTGGCTACCGTGTCACAAGCGGTACCGTCCAAAATTTGATTGATCATTTCTTCCTCCAGATCAAATTGTTTAGAAATGAGCTTCAGGATTTCTTGATTCACCTCACCTCCTCCCACTTTATTTCCTTTTTGCATCGTGCAATAAACCGATTTATAGTGGGTCGAAGGCTCTCCCGGGGAACAAAAATCAGCATAGGTCGGTTTGAGTCCAACCATGAACATCATTACGAGGCCAAAAGTGCCGGTGATGAGCAGTTTTTTTAAATTCATTTATTTGGTTATGCTGGCATCTCTCAATTGTCCAGGCAAGGGTTGAATGAGTTTTCTTAGGTCGCCTAGCTTGCTTCGGTATTTATCCAAAAATTTGAGCGTACACTGAAAGCGTACATGCATCACAAAGGCGAGGCGTAATTCTTTGAGCGAGGTCAACATCAAATCCAAAGTCACCATGGCACTGTCAATTTCCACTTGCCTTTCTCTCCCCAATTCATCCAAAGAATTGGCTTTGGAATTGAGGCCATCCGCATTTCCCTTTTGGTTTCCCGAGCTGTCGGTTTCCACGCCTCGGTTGGCATAATCCTTTCCCAACGCATTCAAATAGTCCTTGTAATCTTTATGCGCTTGCAATGCTGGGCCTAGCATTTGAACAGGGGTGGTTTCTTCAATGATTTTTTTAATCTCCGAGGGGGCTAGGCAAGCCTGATCAGGAGCCATCCAATCGATCACTTTGGTGTTGGGAGTGTTGGCTTGTACACCTCCTCCAAAACTTGCCGCACCGGTTTTATAAACGGTATTTTCAGCGAATCCAAACATACATTCCATGTAGCTGTGATAAAGCGTTTGAGTCCTTTCAAAAAGTTTGTCATAAATGTCACGATCCATCGGTTTATTTTTTTTCAACGTAACAATTTCTTCATCTTTAGCATAGTTGGGTTTGAGGCTTTGGCAGGCTTCCTCTGGTGCCGTCAAAACTTCTTCCTCTTGGGCAAAGAGTTCTGCCGGAAAGAGCATGAGGCAAAGGTTGAAGATGAGGATGAAGCTGATAATTTTTTTCATAGTTTTAGTTTATGGCCTGATTTAAAGGTGAGTTCGTTCAAGTACATCGTCTGATCACGCACGCTAGCCTTTGATCCAACTGCGTCAAATAATTGGATAAATAGGTCACCTGAGATTCCATCCCATGAAGCTTGGTCGCGAGGTCTCCTATTTTTTGTTCCAAGGCACTGGCCCGCTGGTCGGCATTGGCTTTTTTTAGGGCAGTTTCCATGATTGTCACACTGGTCGAACTCGGGGCATTTTCATCTCCATTCACACAGGCCTCAAATTGATCGGGAGGGAGGTCTCCACTGCAGCCAAATTTAGCTTCAATGGCTGATTTGCAACCTTCAAAATTATTGCTCATTTGAACAAAGTTGGGGGTGGTGTTGTTTTTTTCATCCGTCATGCAGGCCGGAAAGTAATTGATTTTATCCTTCATATAAAGATTTTCTTTCTTCGCAATCGTGCTGCCCAAAATCGGAACGGAATTCAATTTTTCAGCAAACGAGCCGTAATGAGTCTCCAATTTTATATCTTCGGGTTTTTGACATCCGGGAGCTTGTCCGACGTGCTTGCTGGTGATGGCTGTGCCTAAAACACTTTCAATGGGGGCATAGCCGCTGTATTGCACCGAACGACAAATATATTCCAACCAACAATTATAAGTTCTCAAATTTTCATAAGCTTCATCCACCATTTCACTGGCGGGTTTCTGTTGATCGACCAAGGTTTGTAGATTGTCTTTCCAATCTTGCTCGGTGCTTTCAATGGCTTCATTGTATTGCAAACAACACTCTTTTTTTGAGGATTTTTCACATTGACTCGCCACTATGGGGTCAAGGTCTTGAGAATAGGTTTTGTCTTCAGTGCTCAAGGCTCCAATGGTGGCGATGATCATCAAAATGACGAGGGGGAGAAGAAAATGTTTTCTTTGCATATTTTTTTAAAAAAGTGAGTTATTTGTAGGTCATTTCTTTGCTCTGACTGAAAATGGTTTCATGCGTTTCTGTATCTGTGATGGCGGTCATAAAAATGTCACCTGGCATGAAGTCTGATTTAAAGTCGATGAGGCCGCAAAGGGGTCCAGGACTCGCATAAATTCCTGCTTCCTTGAGTTTAAATTCGTCTGTCAATTCGGGGCAACCATCTTGATCCTCCACGCCATCTTCATCCTCTGGGAGGCCTGGGCAAAGGTCACCGCTTTCACAAGCGTCTCCCACGCCATCTTTGTTTTGATCTTCTTGTCCTTCATTCGGACTGAAAATACAATTGTCTCCCGTGACTGCCGCTTTCTTTTTATCCAATAAGCCCTTCTCATCGAACATGCAAATTGGATTCATTTTTTTATCGTTATCAATGTCCGTGTCGCAGACGTCTTTGGTTCCATCTCCATCGGTATCTTTTTGGTTAGGGTTGTCTGAACAGGCGCAACTTTCACAGCCATCTCCCACCCCATTGTTGTCATAATCGGTTTGTTCTGCATTGGGCTTGAAAATACAATTGTCTACTTTTTCCTTTTCGCCCAAATCCTTGGCTTTGGTTTCAGCGAGAGTTTGGCTGAAGGCTCCTTTTTCATCAAAAATACACATGGGGTTGAGGGTTCCATCCCCGTCTATATCCAAGTCACAGACATCCCGAACCCCATCTTTATCGGTGTCGTTTTGATTAGGATTGTCTCGGCACGCGCAGGCATTTTGATCGTCTTTTCGAAGCGGATCTAAATCGTGCGTCATTTCCCACCAGTCAAAATTTCCATCTCCATCTTCATCGATCAAACGACACTGTCTGTAATTTTTTAAGGCGGTGGCCATGAAGGCAAATTCACCTCGGGTGATGGCTTCATCGGGTTTGATGAGCCCCCCTTTTTCTTTGATCAATCCCATTTGCACTGCCATTTGAACCGGTTTGACATACCACGCATAGGGCACTACATCTTTAAATTTAGTTTGAGGGGCTTGGCTGAAGTCAACTTCCGATTGTCTCAATAAAATCGCTGCTGCTTCGGCCCGACTGATATTTTGAGTGGGGCGAAATTGCCCATCGCCATAACCGGTGATCATTTTCAATTCTTTAGCCACCCACACACAATAAAAATACCACAGCGGCATAGCCACATCAGGAAAAGGATTGGTCAGATAACGTGCAATCTGAGGGGTGGTGGCTTTTTGACAGTCAAAACAGTTGGTCACACCCAAGGCAATTTTTATGAATTCTGCGCGGGTCAACGGTTGATCGGGTCTAAAGGACTGATCTTCAAATCCCCTCACGACATCCGAATTATAAAGTTCCATGATTTCCTTAAAGTAGGGATGAGTGGCAGGCACATCAGGAAAGGGGCTGCTGGGGAGTTTTGGCTTAGAAGATAAAAGCGGGTTTGAATTTTCACCTCCCCCCAATTGAGACTGATTAGGAATCTTGGGTAGGTTCTTTATTTTTTCATCTGATTTTTTGAGGTCTTGTTGACTCAATGCATTCATTTGAGTCTTGCCGTCAACTTCCAAATGGTTCCAATTGGCTTGAATAAAAACATCGGCAAGGGCCGTCTGATTTTTGAGTTCCACGATTCTAAAAATATAAGGGTCCTGGGCAGAGGTTTTATTTTTGAGGGTCAAGTCATACGCGGAATCCATCAATCGTAAGCTTCCATCCTTGTCTACCAAGGCAATATTTTTCTCAGTTTTGGCGTTAAAAATGGCCACACCTCCCGGAAAGCTAGGGGCATTTTTGGGGATGAGTTGAGCCACAACGTCATCTTTAGGATCCACATCCCCCACGGTCACGCCTGCTTTGGCTACATTGGGATAAACCAGCTCTGTTTTTACCAGGGTGGGCTCTTTGTCGGCCTCTGCGAGATAATAAATGTTGCCAATGACTTCTTGGGTTGTTTTCAAAAGGATGGCAATCCGAGTCGGGGTGGTTTCGGTTGCAGGAAATGCTTTGAGTTCATATTTATTCTCAACAAAGAAGTTTATTTTTCCTGTGCCTGGCATCACTTCTGCCACTTTATTTCCTTGTTGATCTTTGATGAGCATGGGGCTGGGGTCAAGCACATCAAAACCTTTGATTTCATAACCACCCTCTTGTCCAGCCGAATAATAACTGTTTGCATAAGTATATTTCTTCCCTTCCGTATCATTCAAAGGAGGAACGGTCGGCGTTTTTGTTTTATCGGCAGCATGTAATATTCCTATATTTTTCCATGATCCTCCTCGATTTCTAAACACGGTAAAGGGGATGCCATCCAGTTCATCTGTCTGATCTTTGCGGGGTGACATTTGTCCTGCCACCACACCTTCATTCAATTTCTCCTGGTTCAAGTTGATTTCTGGGGCATAAATCTCCACCGTAAACTCTTTTTCAAATTGTGTGGCACTAGGGTCATCGATGTCCTGTGAGGCAATCAATTTCACCTTCATGGATGTTAATTCTTTTTGAGGGGGGATTTCCAATTGTCCTCCCATTTCAAGTTTTTTTGAATCCCCAATCAGCCAATAGTAATTGTAGGTTCCTGAAAGGTCGGCATAAATATCCGTGGCTTTTATCCTTTTTTCCTTATAAAGAGGCACGTAATAGCGGTCCGCGGGGTTGATCAGCAGGGGTTCACCTCCGCCTGCAGCCCGTTGTGGAGCCAAAACTTCATTTTCACTATAAGTGGCGGTTTTCGCATTTTTATCAAACCACGTCATTTTGATTTGATAAAAGCCATTCTCCATTTGCAACGTGTAACCCGAACCTTGTAGTTGATCAAAGTAAACGGCAGTGCGGTCCGACACATTGATTTGAACATTGTTCAGGGTAGGAAAATGAACTTCGGAGGCTCTCAAAACTGTGGTATTCGCCTCCACACCAAAGCGCTTTTGCGCCTCATCTGAAGCTTTCAAACTGGTGATCAACGTGCCGTATTCTACTTTCTTATCCCCCACAAAAACTTCTGGTGCTTTTCCGTTTTCATCTGGCGGCAAGAGGACAATTTTCACATCCGCAGTCGGGTTACTCTGTTTGTTGGCATCAAAACCGTTGATGATTTTTTCTAATTCAAAGCCATAACCATAAAGGTCAGGGTGGGTGGGGGTCAACCAATTGAAAGTGGCGGCTCCATTTTCAGCAAATTGAGTTTGGAGCATGTTCACCGAGGCTTTGGGGCTTTCTTCCATTTTCATTTTTTCGGCCAATTCTCCGAGCGTAAAGCGTTGTGGTTTACCGGTATCTGTATTTTTATCCACTTCATTCACGGTCAAGTCTCGCTTGAGGTAAAGCCCTGTGCCATCACTATAAATTAAATGTCCGTTGGGCATAAAAAGGGTTTCTGACTTGGGCAATAATTCAATGGATGGCACCACAGGAACGGGTTTTTTTGTGATGGGGTCTGGCAAACACAAATCTGCCTTACAGCCTGTTGTATTTTCCACGGGGTTGAGTTCCACATCTCCCTTGTACTCCTGATTGATTTTTTTCTGCAATTCTACTAGCTTTTCTTCGAGGGGTTGAATTTCATTTTTGGCTATTAGTGTGGGCATTTCAATCGCATTGGTCATCACCCTGCCCTCTGTTTCAACAGAAATGTCCTCTTGGCTTGCCAGTTGAAAAGGAAGATTTTCACGAGGTAGTACTCCGGAAATCGCATTTAAATCTGTGATCTGTTTTAAGCTCTCCGCTTCGGCATAAAGTTTTTCTGAATGGGCGGTGAGGTCTTTTTCCATCCGCTTCAACTTGTCCACCGTGGTGGGCCTGGCGCTCATTTCATAATCGGGGACGCCAAACTGATCTTTCAAAACCGTATAGTCGACTTGTTCTGCTCGATTGACCTCATCGATCGCTTGAGTGATTTGGCCGAATAACCCTGCTATTTCCTTCCCTTCCGTCGTTTCCAAAAGTTTTTTAGCATACTGCTCTTCCGAATTGTCCACCAATCCCGCATTGGAAGTGGGCACGCTCGCTAAAGGCTGCAAACTGTCCGTTTCAGGAATCACGCTCTTAATCTCCTCTTGGCTTAAATTTATATTGGGTCCAAAATACTTCTCCTGGTTCACACGGCAATCCTTGTAGTATCTGAGGCAAGCATAGAGTCGTGGCAGGAGTGAAGGGCCATAAGATCCCAATTGATTTAATTTTTCTGAAGTGAGGTCCAGCATTTCTTGTTGATAGGCATCAAATTGATCATCCGCCAAAATTTCAAATACTTTCACCGAGGGCATTAAGTAATTCAGACCCTGAATGATCTCTCGCTTGTCATCAAAAAAAGCATTCACTTTGTCATTTTTTAGGGTCCTTACTTTTTCATAAAGTTGGTTGATCTGATTGTAATATTGTTCGTAACTGATAGTGACGCCCATTTTGTCAGCTTGTGTTTGCCATTCCTTTTCTTGATTTTTTGCCCATTTATCGGCTTCCTCCAAAGGGTCGCCCACTTTTTTATCGAGCCAGTCTTGCACATATTTGTCAAAAGCAGCTTCAAATTTTTGAGCGGAGCCCTGCATAAAATTCTCTGCGTCATCCAAAGCCCCTTGGATAATCTTTTCATCGGCATCTAAATAAATTTGATACGCTTTATTCATCGCTTCTGGGATCTCATCGATCCAAGTGTTCCAGGTTTGAGACAATTCTTCGAGGGCTTTGGTGGGGGCGTTCAACTTCAATCCCAAATAAATGATGGTTTCGATGCGGACTTGATTGAAACCTACATCAAACAAAGCAATTTTAGGCGCCTGCACTTGCAGCAGGTCAAGAGGGATCAAATACGCCGGTCGGGCGGTGAGTAAGCTGATTTGATTCTGAAGCGCCATTTCCGGAACGGGAGCCAAAGACTTTTTGACCAAGCACCACGTTTGAAGGATTTTTTCAATCAAAGGAATAATCACTCTAAAGGCTTTGCCCACGTCGGGTAGTTTGGGTGGCGGAGGCAAGGTAGGAAGGTCTAGCGTCGGCAAAGGCGGCAAATCAGGCAAAGGCGGAAGTTTAGGCGGAGCTGGCAAGATAGGCAGGGGCGGAAGTTGCAAAAAGATACTGGCATTGGGAAAATCCGGCAAACTGATGTAAGGCAAAGGCGGAAGAGGGATGGGTTCAGGCCTGATATTCAAGACGGGGAGTTCGATGTCTAGCATGATGTCGATATTGGAAAGATCCAACACAATGTCTGGGATTTTAGGGAATTGAATGACAGGGATATCGGGAAGAACCAAGCCCAACAAACTCCACCAGCCAAAATTTCCAAACCGTTCATTGGTACAGGTTTCGCAGTTGCTTTCAAAATTTGTGAAAACATTAAACAACTCTTTAATATTTTTGATGACTTCTTTGATCGTCAAAATCGTTTCAGCCCACGCCACCATTTGTTGCTTTATTTCTGCCATGTACCCACCCATCATGTTGGCGATAACGTCCAAATAACAAGCGACCGAACCCACATAACCTGCCAATTGTTGCTTATAAGCAGCCAATTGTTTGGGGAAGGCAAGGTAAGACTGAAGCACTTCAATATTTTTCTTAGCACTAGCAATAATGTCATCAAAATTAGCGCCAAAGGCATCTGCTAGTTTTCGACCGCTGCAATTGAGGGCATTTTGAGCATAACTTTTGGCATTATTGGCATCAGGCAAGTTGTCGCATTTGAGGGCTTCCCATTTGTCTTTAACGCGATCATATTCTTGTTCGTAATAAATGATCCAGTTTTGTAGTTCTAAAATATAAGACTGAATTTCTCCTGCCGACAGCCAAGGCACTCTGAATTCGATGGGTTTTTCGGTCAATTTGACCAGTGGCAACGTGCTGGCCACATCATATAATCCTTCCAACGAGTTCAGATTGTAAATCGAGGCTTGGGTTTCGATGGCATTTTTGTATTTGAGGGCCTGCGATCCACTCACATTCTGCAATCCTCCACGAAGGGCTTCACCCAAGGTTGGCTTACTCTCAGTATCGTTTGCCGGGGCCTTGGCATTCTGATTCCCAATGTTAGACAAACTATTGAGTGTGGCGGCCGCTGAACCATCCATGGTTTTGAGCCAACCCGTAAAGCGTTTTTGAGTTTTCTCAAAGTCAGCGGTGATGAGAGATTTTGTATCAGGCAAATAGATGCTCACGGTGGGTAAGGTGAGCAGTTTGTTTTGAATTTCCATCATTTGTCGATCGACCCAATTCGCGATCACTCCTCCAATGGAGTCAAAACCCTTAAGATGAATGTTTGAAAAAGTCTTTAAAGGGGGGTCAAATTTTTGGGCTTTCCCCAAATTCACCGCCAGACTCACTTCTAATCCTCCCGCCGCTTGATTTTGACCCACTGGTTGAACATTGAGGGGCACGTTGGGATCATTGTTCACCGAGTTGATCGAGGATTGAATTTTGCTCACCCCCGAAGAGAGCAAATTCATGAGCTTGTCCATGCCGTCAGCAATTTCTGAACACAGTCCTCCATACAAGTCTTCAGCGGGAATGACCCTTACCATACAATTTCCCACAGGAGGCGGGTAAGGAATAGGAAAGACAGGAGGAGGGACAGTGGGGGAAGTGGGATAGGGTCCCCAACACGCAGCCATGCCAATTCCTCCCGTAAGGGTGGGAGAAACATAAAACCGCATCACTGAAGAAATGGGCCCTGGTACATTTGAGGCCCCCATAAATGAATCTGGCCAAACAAAGGGCATGGGTCCTGCTGTGGTGGGCAAGGTGGTGGGAAATGCAAAAGCCGGAAAGGCCATGTCGGGAGGGACAAAAAAAGCTTGATTGTAAGGCATCGGCCAACACCCTCCTCCAATACAGCCCAAGTCCTTCAATTTTTCACCCACCCTGTCTAAAACTTGGCCCACACATGCCTCAGGGTTGCCAGGGTCTTCAAAGCAATCGTTGTTTCCTGTGGCCTCATCCAAAGCACCTTCCATGCCCGTCATTTTCACTTTAGGGGGGTTTTCTGGATCATATTCCCCCTTATTCAAGCCTTCCATTTGTTTCATGATTTCCCCAAAACCGCCTACCTCTTTATTGGGCGCAGTGGGCTTTGGTTCGTTGCTTTGAATCACACTATACGTTCTAGCCGCTGTGGTGTAATGAATCAAAACTTTTCCCGTATTGTTGTAAGGAGGGGACACTAAAATATCTTTATACGCGTCCAAAATAGAGTTGGGATTTTTGAGGTTTTCATTGGGCTCTTCCACTGTTTGAACAAAAATATCTGCCTCAGGCGTGTGATCTATTTTTGCCTCATAACTGAGGATCGTTTTTTGTCCTGCCACAAGCTTGAGATTGCTAAAAAACAACAGTACAGAATTTTGTTGAGCTTGTATCCCTTCGCAGCCACCTTCTACACAAGTCACGCTCTTGGGGTCAAACACTAAGGCGTCAGGAAGCACATCGGCCAAGACCACGCCGTTCAGGTTTGCAGCACTGTTGATCTCAATTTGATAGGTGAGGGTTTCTTCCAAATCAACATTTTTTTCTCCTGGTCGGTCTTTATTGCTCACTTTTTTAGCCACACCCAAGGTTCCAATGCTTTCGATGGGGGCAAAATAAGTTTCAGCTTCACTGCCTTCGGACCAGGGGAGTTTAGGCACTTGCGTACTTTGCGTGGCATAAGGATCTTTGGCTAGAGCGTTTGATTCGTCCTGCAGTTTTTTATAAAAATCCAAAGCCTTTTGATCGTCTACCTTCCCTCCTCCTTCAAATTGATCGAGCGGTACCTGAGCTTGATTGCCTTTATCATCGGTCAAACCTTGAGGTTCGGGTAGGCCAGCATAGCGAATGTCCAGATCTGTATTGAGGTTTTGTTCGAGTTTTAAACTGAAGCCATAATTTCCGATCCATTTCCCTTTTTCAG
>CAZNDI010000027.1:0-11247 GCA_964571805.1 uncultured Candidatus Peribacteria bacterium | reverse complement strand
CCTCCGGCACGCCCACTCCTTGGTTGGTTCTCAACCGCTAAGTTCCATTCTGGTGCCCAGGAAAGGACTCGAACCTTCACGTCTTTCGACACTGGTTCCTAAGACCAGCGTGTCTACCAATTCCACCACCTGGGCACACGCACAATGATTAAAGAATCAATGAGCTTATGTTTTATACCCATTTAGAAGCGAAAAAGCAACTCTTTCTTTGAATAACCCTTGCTTATTCTGTTATAATTTTTGCGGTCCATCAATCATTAACATCAATATCATGAAAAAAAGTATTTTCATTTTGCTCGCTCTTTTAGCCTTTCCTCATCTATCATATGCAGCTAAATTTGGCGCTGACGATCATGTGAATGTCGACAAAGCCGTGACGGATGACCTTTATGTGGCTGGAAACGAAATTCGAGTGCGAAGCACTATTGAGGGGGATCTTTTTATGGGTGGAAATGAAGTGATTTTGGATGGGGAGGTCTCTGAAGACGTTTTCGCGGGTGGGAAAAATGTGACCCTAACGGGGTTACTAAAAGATGACTTGAGAGCCGCGGGTGAATCCATCCGAGTCGAATCGAAGGTCGAGGATGATGTGATGCTCGCCGGGCAAAACATAACGATTGAAGAGAGTTCGGGAATTGGAGGGGATTTTTTGTTTGCAGGCTCAGTGATTAGGCTCGAAGCCCCAGTGAAGGGCGATTTAAAGGGGACCGGCGAATCGATTTACATCAACAGTCAGGTCGAAGGAGATGTGACAATTTACAATTCTGGCAAACTCACTTTTGGGCCAAAGGGAAAAATCATAGGAAATTTAACTTATTCAAGTTTAAGTAAAGCTGAAATTCCCGCGGGAGTGGTGACTGGAAAGGTCATATTCAAGGAGAAATCAACACCTTCAAAGGAAGGAATGGAAGGGGTCATGGCAGGATTTTCTCTTTATGGATTGCTTTCATCGCTATTTTTTGGCTTGATTTTGATTGGCGCTGCCCGTCATTTTTCGCTTCACAACAGCAAACGGGCCATGGAGTCGCCTTTCAAAAGCATGGGGATCGGGTTTCTTTTACTCATTAGCGTGCCAGCGGCTTCATTTTTGCTTATATTTACAGTGATCGGCATTCCTCTCAGTTTAATCCTTTTTGCCATATGGCTCGTTATTCTTTATGTGGGTACGATTTTGGCTGCGATATTGATGGGGGGATATTTAGTAAAAGTAGATGAAAAAAGCAGTTTTCTGAGGCTGTTGGGGAGTTTTTCTTTGGGGGCACTTTTACTTACAGTATTGAGTTTTATTCCATTTTTCGGCTGGGCTCTGCGATTTTTAGTGGTTCTTATCGCTCTTGGAGGGCTATTTTTAGGTCAGATGGATCGTTTCAGTGAGCTAAGGGGAAAGAAGTTGATTTAATTTTAGTTCTTTATTCTTTGAGATGTACTTGATCGATACCCATGCCCATGTCAGTCACTTTGCTCTTTCGGATCAGGAGGGAGTACTGGAGCGCGCAAGAGCTGCTGGGGTAAAGAAATTGATCAATGTGGCCTGCGATTTGGATCAGATTGTCCCCCATTTGAATTTAGCAAAAACGGATGAGCATATTTGGAGTTCTGCTGGCATCCATCCGACCTCATTGAATGATGATTTGGAGGGATCGATGACGATGATTCATGACTATGCCAAAAATGAGCCTAAGATTGTGGCGATTGGGGAGATTGGGTTGGATTACTATCATGACAAATTTTCGCATGAAAAGCAGGATGAATGGCTGACTCGTCAATTGGAAATAGCTTCAGAACTAAATCTCCCTGCCATCATTCATTGCCGTGGGGGCAAGAATCCGGGTGAAAATGAAGCCGCTTTTTTAGATTTGATCAAGATTTTGGAACGAGAAAATTTCACAAATGGGGTGATTCATTGTTTTAGTGGAAATCTAGTGGAGGCCGAAAAGCTGATGGATCTGGGCTTGATGTTGAGTTTTACGGGCATCATCACGTATCGCTCCAATGAGGGCCTCAGAGAGGTCGTGAAGGTGGTCCCCTTGAATCACATCATGCTCGAAACCGACTGCCCTTATTTGACGGTTGAGGGCAAACGCGGTCAAGCGGGTGAGCCAGCTTTTATGACTGAGATTGCCAAGTGTGTGGCAGAGGTGAAAGGAGTGCCAGAAAATGAAGTGATCGAGCAGATTCAGAGGAATACGGAGGAATTTTTTAGAATTTGATATTTGAAACTTACTTGAGTTGGCCCCAGACATACTTCATCGCTTTTTCAGCCAACTCCTTCCACTCGGCCCTATAAACAAAAGGAACCTGCACCCACTCCTTCATCGGCCTGCCTTTTCCAGATGGATCAAAAAGTTGAGCACCTTTTAATTTCAGGGCTTCCTCATGATCCACTCCTTTCAACTTAAAGACCATCTCTTCTTTAAAGAAGGCAGCAAATGCTTTGCCTTCAAATTTAAGACACAATTTTCCAAACATCTTACCCAATTCCACACCTTCCAATGCTTGACCAATTTTAGTGTAGAGCTTTTCGGCTTCGGACATATTTTTAAATAATTTATTAAAAATGAAGCTTAGCTTATTCAATTAAATTAACTATCTTTTTCACGATCAAACTATAAATTGTTTCATTCACCATACCAATTTTTCTTTCAATTAAACTGGCATGCAAGGTATATAACTTGAAACATTTGGCTATAGAATCTACTTTCAAACCATTGCTCTGATCTTTTTTTAAAAGTAAATCTGTTTCGGTCATATCATTACTACTAGAACCAATAAAACAAACCAATAAATCATCTCTATTCACTCCCAATACAATTACAGGCCTTGATTTAGCCTCTGAAAAATCAGTAAAAGGGAATTTTATGAGCACAATATCACCTTTATTCATAATAATCAGTTATTTATATAAATCAGGTTCATCCTTTAAAAAATCATAGGCAGGATTTCCTAAAAACATATCGAAGTCACTTTCATGAGTGAGGGGCTCTAAAATAAGTTTATCTCCATGTTCTTTGGCAATAAATTTCTTTGCTGAGGTTTTAGTGCGCCACGATTTAGGCAAAGTCACCACACCTTGGCCATACATATTGAGAATGTATACATTGTCCATATTAATAATATTAATAGTATTAATAATATTATATAATAAGCTTTACTACCTCCGCAATGGATTTTGTTTTTTCTGGAGAAAGAATATTCTTAAAACCCAATTTTTCTGCCTCTTTCTTCCGCTTCTCCATCTGAGTTACCTTTCGGATCTCCCCCGACAGCCCCATTTCTCCAATGACCACCAAGTCGGAGGGAAGCGACTTTTTGAGCTTGGAACTGGCAATAGCCATGGCAACGGCTAAATCAGCCGCAGGCTCTTTAAGCTTCAATCCCCCCACCACGTTCACATACACATCAGATGAATCTAACTTTAGGTTGGCATACCGGTTGAGCACGGCAATGATGATGTTCAGCCGGTTCAAGTCAAACCCACTGGACGTCCGTTTGGGGAAATCAAATTCCGTGTAAGCCGTGAGCGCCTGAACTTCGACCAAAAAAACTCGCGTCCCCTCGAGCACGGGCACAATCACAGAGCCAATGGGATTTTCTGCCCGCCCCTCAAGGAATAAAGCCGAGGGGTTGGGCACATCTTTTAATCCACCTTCTTCCATGGCAAACACCCCCACCTCATCGACGGCTCCAAAACGGTTTTTGGTAGCCCGAAGGAGGCGGAATTGATGAAAGCTATCCCCTTCTAAAAAAAGGACCGTGTCGACCAAGTGAGTGAGAACTTGTGGGCCCGCCAAATTTCCCTCTTTGTTCACGTGACCGATCAGTAGAATCGGAATGGCCTTACTTTTAGCCACTTTCATCAACTGCTCGGTGACATAACGGATTTGAGAAATGGATCCCGCTTGTGAAGCCACCTCGTCGCTAGCCATGACCTGGACAGAATCAATCACGACAAACCCGGGTCTTTCAGCTTCTATGGTCGCCAAAAGGCTCTCTAAGTGATTGGCATTGAGGAGGCAAATGGGATTTTTAAGCTTGAGACGATTGGCTCGATTGGCAATTTGAGCAGTAGATTCTTCACCCGAAAAGTACAGCACCTTCTTGCCTAATTTAGCCATTTGATCACAAACCTGAATCGTGAGTGTGGATTTTCCAATCCCAGGATCCCCCACCAGCAAAACCAACCCATCTTCCATAAAACCACCTCCCAAAACACGATCAAGTTCGTCACTGCCAGACTTGAGTCTTTTTTCCCTTAGATTGAGATTGGAAACAGTGATCGTGGTAGCTAGAGGCAAGACAGCAACACGCTTTTTCTCATCGTGCCCCACATTCACCACATCTTCCACCAACGTATTCCATTCATGGCAATTCATACACTGACCCGACCATCGGGGGGCTTGGGCTTGGCATTGAGTACAGATGTAGATGGATTTTAATTTGACCATTTTAGCTCAATTAAATTAATTTTTTACTTTAGACCTTCCGCCTTTCATTTCTACTTTGCAAAAAAATGAAAGGAGCTGAATAACTCTTTTTCATCATCATATTAGTAAACGAAAGTTCACCTGTCAAATACAAACAGTTTTGACTATAATTAATTAAATCATTAATCTTCATGCAAAAATTAGAAAAAATTGTCGAGGGGCTCAGGGAGTTTGTTAAAAAAACGGCTTTAAAAAAGGTTGTTTTAGGCTTAAGCGGAGGGGTAGATAGCGCCTTGGTGGCTAAGTTGGGGGTGATGGCCTTGGGGAAAGAAAATGTCGCAGCAATTTTGATGCCCAATTATGGCATAAGCTCAGAACACAGTGTGGCGGATGCCACGTTGTGGGCGGAGGCCCTAGGGATCAAATATCAGCAAATTCCGATTCAACACTTTGTTCAGAATTACAAAACCCTCCCGTGGGCAGAATCCTCGGAAGCACGCATGAATATTCAATCACGGATACGGGCTACCATTTTATACCATTATGCCAATAGTCATCAGGCCTTAGTGCTGGGCACAGGAAACAAGACAGAACTGACCTTGGGCTACTTCACCAAATTTGGAGATGGCGCCGCAGATGTTTTGCCGATTGGAAATCTTTACAAAACCGAAGTCTGGGAAATGGCAAAGGCACTGGATTTGCCAGAAGTGATTATCAAAAAAACTCCTTCAGCGGAGTTGAGAGAGGGGCATACGGACGAGGCGGAGATTGGAATGAGCTATCAAGAAATCGATGAAATTCTAAAGAAATTTGAAGGGGGTGGAAAAGCAGAAACGGAAAATGAGAAGAGGTTGGAAGAAAGGATCGAAATGAATCGGCACAAGAGTCAGCCACCCCCAATCATTTGATATTTTATGATAATTAGTTTATAATATAAAACAATTGTGAGATAAATTCTAAACCAAACTCAAACCCCCGGCAATGATTAAGGTGGCAATAAGGATTAAAACAAGGGCCAACCACAAATTCTTTTCATAATAAGCCAAAAGGAGAGGTGGAAGGACAAAAAGAAAGAAAATAATGAGCATGAGCACAGAATACCCCTGCACCATTCCCTGCCCTGCTAAGTCCGTATGCCTAGCTCCTATGAGACTAATAATACTCCATCCGACTAACAGCAAGGCCTCCAGCGTGCCTAAAATGAGAATGAATAATCGCATGATTTAAATTAATGATTAAAGTTGATCACCATTTCCACTCTAAAATTGAAAATTTAAATAATCCTCCTGACTTAATGAATAATTGAGCTTCATAGCTTATTTTTAAGCCTCATGAATGGAGGCTAAATAATTTTGTAAAATGATCTGAGCACTCATCATGTCTCTCTTTCCCTTCTGATCTTTATCCTTAATTCCTTGACCTCTAAGGGCCTTAACGGCAAATTCGGTGCTCAGGCGTTCATCAAAGAAAACAATCTCCATGGTAGGCATGGCCTGCTTGAGTTCAGCATGAAATCTCTGAGTTTTTTCCGCCCGCTCTCCGACTCGGCCGTCCATTTGAATAGGAAAACCAAGAATGATTCGCACAATCCCCTCCTCCTCACAAAAAGCCTTCAACCTTGCAATCAATTCTGGATTTTTTTGATACTCCAAAAAGTCCCGAGGGAAAGAAATCTCCTTATCCTCATCGGAAACTGCCATCCCCACTCTTCGGTCTCCATAGTCCAGAGATAAATATTTTCCTTTGCTTTGCGAATTTTCAATTTTCAAATCTTCTTTTTAGTAAATTGAGAAATTGAAATGCGAATGGATTAAAAAAACGGTGAATTGAAAATTTAAGCCGCCCCCTCTTTAGCTTCTTTGACCTCACTCACTTCTTCAGTAGTGGGTTGAACTTTTTCAGCAACCATTTCTACTTTTTTCTCTACCTTAACCTTTTTAGCCTTAGTTACTTTTTTAGGAGTGACCACCTCTTCCTTCGCCACACAAGTATTGACTGCCCGTTGTACTCTAGATTTTTTTCGAGCCGCATTATTTTCGTGGATCAATTTCTTTTTTGCCGCCATATCGATGGCTTTCACCGTCTCAGAAAGAGCTTTTTTAGCTTTTTCCATCTGACCCGCGTGAACATAAGTGAGCACAAGCTTAATCATAGACTTCATTCGGCTTGAATAATGCTTATTGCGAATACTAGCAGCCTCGCTTTGTTTCATTCTTTTGATGGCCTGTTTGGTGATTGGCATCCTGTTCTTTCTATTAATAATTAAAAATGATGGATCAAGAATGAGTCGTGGAGATAAAATTAATTTTTAAGCCCTCGATCAGTTCTTAATTTTGAGTAAGCTGGGTTATTTTAAGGGTTTTTTTCGACGAATGCAAGCCTTAATTCCCAGAAAATGCGTCCTGATCTTGCCCTAAAATAATACGGAGGTTGATCCCTCCCCCCACATAAACCTTGGGTGCATTTTGATCACCTTCTGGAGCAGGAATAAGTTGAGATTGATCTGAAGCGATTTCCTTTGCCGTAATGAGCCCCTCTAGAGCCGTCAAAGTGGCTTGGTATTTGGGGATAATTCTACCGTCCGCTCCTTCTGACCAATCGCTATACTCAACCAAAGACTCTGCTAAAAATTTCTTCTCCCCTGCTTCATCTTCATAATTTCCAACGTCTTCGACATCAAACCCAAGGCGCTTCAACTGAGATGCCACTTCGCCTGCAATGCCCGGGGTTTTGGTCGCATTGAGGACTTCTATTTTAGCAGGTTCATAATAAATTTCTCGATGATTGAAAATCAAATCTGCGTACTGATGAATCAAATCTAGATTATTTTCAAGGGGTGTTAGGCACCATGACCCCCCGCATGAGGCACGATCAGGCACATACAAAAGCCCACCGTCATCCAAAGGACTTTCTTTTAATTGCTTACTCACAAGATGAGATCGATCCAATTTTTGCGCAAACTCTCCTAGAGAAGCCATTTCACGCAAGGTCAAATCTGAATTGAAATTATCATTTATGGCCTTATACACATTTGAAAGGGTGTCAAAATCAGTGAGCACACCTGCCGAAAGAGCTTTTTGACGTAGCGCCTCCAAAATCAGTTGTTGACGAGCTGCTCTATCGTAATCACTCGTGCCATGGCGACTTCGAGCGTACTTTAAAGCCGTCTTCCCATCCATCTCTTGCAAACCTGCCTCAAGCTTAAATACAAAAGTTCCAGTATCTGAGTCATTAGGATAATCGGGATCATAAATTGCTTCAGGAGCATCAATAGTAATCCCACCCAGGCTATCCACAATTTCTATAAAGCCTTTAAAATCAATCCGCATGTAGTACTGGATCTCCAAATCAAACAGTTCACCTACAGCACCTTTGAATTTCTCAAAACGCTCCTCTTCGTCTAGATCCTTGTAATTGTTGTAAATTTGGTTGATCTTACCATATTTATCTAAGCCCAAATTGATATTTTTTCCCACATAAAAATCTCGAGGCACAGAAAGAAGGGAAACAGCATTTTTTTCATAGTCAATGCTGGCGACCATAATGGTGTCAATGAGCCCACCGCCTTCACGCACATAGCCCCCATCCCCTAAAAGTAAGATGTTGGTGTAATTATGCTCATCCTTTTTTAAATCTTTGCCCACCACCTCAAGAATACTAAGGGGGGTGAGTTCGGAAATAAAGTGGTAGGCTGCCAGGGTCACTTTAAAGACAATGGCGATTCCAAAGACAAGTAAGGTTCCCACCACAAACAAACTCAGAACTTTGGAATGAAGCTTGCCCGCCCCTCGATTCATTATTTTTGCAAATGATTTAAATTTTTTAGACGGTTGGTGTTGCTTTTTCTGTGAAGCTGAGGCAAAGCCTATGGTACGGGTTTTAAAACTCATGAACTCAGTTTAATTTTGGCTTAAATAAGCCTTAAGGACACAAAACACTCTATCACTTTTTAAATATAACCGTCAAGCCATGCGCACAAAAAAAGCCACGCAGCGATGTGCATGGCTTTGATTGAGGATTGGAACAATAATTATTTAAGTTCAACGCTCGCTCCTGCTTCTTCCAATTGAGCCTTGATTTTTTCAGCTTCATCTTTCTTCACTCCTTCTTTAACCGCTTTAGGAGCACCGTCTACTAGATCTTTAGCTTCTTTAAGTCCAAGACCAGTGATTTCACGCACCACCTTGATCACTCCAATTTTTTGACCTCCAGCAGCAGTCAAGATCACGTCGAATGAATCTTTTTCAGCAGCAGCTTCACCCCCTCCAGCAGCAGGCATAGCCATGGCCATAGGAGCAGCAGCAGACACACCGAATTCTTCTTCCATGTGTTTGACCAAATTGGCCAATTCAAGGACAGTTAGTTTTTTAACAGCATCTAGGATAGATTGAGCTTCCTTAGATAGTTCTGGCAAATTTTTCTCGTCAGACATAGTGATTTTAAATTAAAAATTAATAATTATAAATTAGGGATGATAGAGCTTAAACAGATTCTGCTGGTACTTCTCCTTCAGCTTGAGGCTCTTGTGGGGCAGCAACTTCGACTTCGGCGGCGGGCGCTGAAGCTTCTGCCTCAAACTTTACCTCACTGACAGCCTCCTTCACTTCGGGCATGGCTTCGGCAGGAAGATTGTCTTTATGGGCATTGAGGACGCGGACGAAACCAGCGATCAAATTGCCAAATAAACCGACGGTTCCAGAAACAGGAGCCATCATAGAACCTAGCAATTTGGCCAAAAGTTCTTCTCGACCAGGGAGTTTTGCATATTCATTGATCACTTCTGGACCGACCACCATACCGTCGACCACTCCACCAAGAAGCTTGAGTTTATCGTTTTCTTTTGCGAAGTTAAAAAGGATTTTGAGGCCAGACATGGCATCTTCATATGAGAAGGTGGCTGCTACGGGGCCTTCCATGATGGACTTGTCGATGGTGAGATTATTCTTTTCTCCAGCCAATCGCATCAGGGTCTTTTTGGCCACTTGCATTTCGGCATCTGCTTTTCGGAGTCGAGTACGGAGGTCTGAGAGGCTAGCGACATCTAGGCCACGGTAGTCGGCAAAGACAACGGATTTAGATTTCCCAAATTTTTCGATTAATTCTTCTAAAATATCGTCTTTTTGTTGTTTGGTGACTGGCATAATTCTGAGCGGTTAGCGGTGAGCGGTGAGCGGTGAGCGGTGAGCTTATCGCACGATCGCAAAATAAAAAAATCTCATGCTTGCAGATGAGATGAACTTTAGTATTTTATTCAACCTAAAGGCTGAAAAAATACTGAAAGGGATTGTCTCGGTAGGTCTTATTGAGCCTCTTTCTCAAGGCTGCCTACGGTCTGCGACAGGTAGTATTATAAAGAGGAAAAATGAGAAGTCAAATAAAAATTGTGGGACATTAACCCACTCCTCTAAAAGTGCTTTACTTTAATACGAGACCGTAAGTCTAATTTGCCCTTTTATATTGAATTTTTTTGGGATTTCCACCACCAAAAAGTTCAACTTTACCACTGCTTCTTACCGAACTTTCTTTTTTTGCTTCATTGATAAACTCTCCATCACTTCGACACGACACAGTAGAAACTGAATCAACTTTTCTAGTATCATAGACACGTGCTACTTTACGTTCTGGATAACTAAGAAGAACTATAGGATTAGAAGCTTTTCCAAAAATTTTATTGGGGCCAGCTAAAGAGGCATCAAAAAAGACCCGCCGATCTGGCCCTCCAGACAATAAAAGATCATCACTAATATTCATTCCTAATGATTTGACTATAAAAGGAAGGAGTCTTAAACAATTAGGACTTAAAAGAGCTTCTAAAGCTGGTCCTTTTTGAATCACTAATGAATAATTAGATGCAATTGGCCTATTATCAATTGGATTAGTATTGGGCGGGCTAAAAAATCTGAACTGTATCACCTGTAAATCTTCTTTTTGGGGATGATTGAAAACTTGAACGGTATTAAAGTCCTCCCACGTTTTACCAGCCAGGTTTTTTAAATCATTAGATAAGCTTCGCGTAACCATCTCGCCCAAAGCTTTAAAATCTATAGTTCCTGACAAATCAAATCCTGAATAGTCTTCTGAATATTTTGATATATCTGCTCCTAAAGGCTTGCTATCTGACACTCGAAATCCGATCAATACCTTTTTTATTTCAGGAGTCACCCTATCAATAAATTGAATATCGACATCGGATAAAGCCTCTAACTCATCTCTTGAAACTTTTCTTTGAAATGCAAGCCATAAATTCGAACGATCAAGTCCTGACTCCGAAGCAACTGACTCTGATTGTCTTGCTACAGGAATGTGAGGCACAGGCCTTGTAGTATTATTCTGAGCAAGGGTTGTCTCAAGTCTTCTTCTTAATTCTTCACTAGGCAGCTCACCTCTTTCAAGGTATGCAAGTAATTCAAGTACTCTTGCGTCAACTGTTCTTTGTTTTGGGTCTTCAGGAATAGGCAATGTAGAAATATTATTTGTATATAATTTTTTTATTATACCATAATATCTAAATAAAATCCATTGCTATAAACTGAATTGACTTCTAAATTATTCAAACCAAGCCCTCAAAGATGCCACGCCGGTTTCAGGGAAGATGCGGACCGTGGGCAATTCGTATCTTTTTTGGAGAGAAAAATCCTTCCCAGCCTCAGTCGTTCGAGCAAAAGTATAAATTTCTTTAACACTATCTAACGTAGCTTGATTGTAATCCCCTCCAGGATAAGCTAAGGAAATGACTGGCTTTCCAATTTTTTCCTCGAGGACTTCTTTAGATTCCTCCAATTCTTTTCTTTGAGCCTCAGGCGCCAGCGTTGTCAGCGAAGGG
>CAZNDI010000026.1:0-11706 GCA_964571805.1 uncultured Candidatus Peribacteria bacterium | reverse complement strand
CTTTTAGGGCTCCAGCCAAAGTCATCGTTAAAGCATTGGAATATGAGATTCCTCCCGCACATTTTCCCATGGCCTCATGTTTTAATGTAGCCGGTAGTTCATTAATCCTATTTAAAGCTCTCATTTCTAATTTATCATTGGGATTCAGAGTATCAACGCTAGGCTCTTGCCTTTTGATAGATTCCATCATTGTGATTACTGCAGTGTCAGATTTTGTCTTTCAACTTCTGCTAAGGCGTCGGAGGCTGACATTCCACTTTCCACAAGGTCAAGCAGTCGTTTTTTGAGCTCGTCGTCACCCTGAAGCATGTCGATGATTGCTTGCTGTTCCATTTCTGTAGCATCTTCTGGATTAGAAGTAGCTTTAGGTTCACGTGAGTCCAATAGTTCTATTGCTCCTTCAGGTGCTGCATTGCGTGCTTTATTAAGAGATATAATTCCTGCTGCTCCTAATGCAGCTAGGATTGCTGCAACCGTTGCATAGTCTAAACCTCTGCCAAACTTCTTCATAGGACCAGACCAATCTCCCCTTCCTCTGACTTCATCAAGGCGATCATGAAAACCCAAAGTTGCCCTAGTCTCAGACGCTACTTCTATTCTATCGTTCTTAGTCCCAACTTGTGGCGTGCTTGGGCTATCATCTGCTACAGAATAATCCATGTCGGTTGGTTTCTGCTCGGCCATAATTTAAATATTATTTATTAAAATCCTTTTATATTAGCATTGTATCACTATTAATTAATTCGGTCAACTTATAACCATCTCTCGTTTCACTCCTTTACTTTACACCTTTCCTCGCTTTTGCTAATCTTTCTGAGCTAAAAAACGCATTCTAACCTTCACGCATGCACTTAAATGAAATGGCCAGAGAACTACAGATCACGACGCAAGAACTGCGGCGAGAACTAGAGAAAACGAATTTTGGAATCAGCCCCACCGCTCACGAAATTGACGATGCAATGAGTGCCGGCATCATTCGTTTTTTGAAAGGAAAAATCAAACCCACCCGAACCAATCGACGGGTCGCCATCATCATGAAAGATGGACAAATTGCTGAAGAAAAGGTCGTAACCACTGAGGAAGTCGGAGGAGAAATGGAAATGGAACGAGAAAAAGCCGAAGTCAAAGAGCGAGAAAAAGCCGCCGAAGAAGAAAAAAGGCCCAAACGAGCCATGACCAAAAAAGAACGAGAAGCTTTAGAAGCAAAAGAAAACGAGCAACGCAGAGCCGAGAGGGAAGCCCTAAATCCAACCCCTCCCCAGAGCGAAGCCGTAGACCGAAGTCACGTTCCCAAAAATACCTCTCCCACCGGAGAAGCCGGACGCTCCGTGCATGTCAATCGTCGGATCGAACTGGACAACAACTCCAAAAAACCCGCTTCAACCACCGACCTCCCCAAAAATTATTATAAAACCAACAAAAAGAAACGAAAAAAAGGAGGAAGAGATCAGCAGGAAGCCGTCCTTGAAATCATCAGTCGACACCCAGGGCGAAAGATGAAAGTCTCACGCGTGAATTACGAAGAAGGAAACGTCGACAATCTGACCGTGGAAGAAATTGAAATCATGAAAGAGCAAGACCGAGAACACTTTCGGGCTCAAAAGAAACATCGAGCTGTCAGTCAAAAAACAGGGCACAAGGAACAACCACAAATCAAAACTAAAGTCGGAGTGGTCGACATTCCCGCCATCCTTAGCCTCAAGGAATTCGCCGAAAAAACAGGGCTTTCAGTGACTGCCGTCATTGCCACCCTCCTCAAAAATGGAATGATGGCCACCATCAACCAACAACTTGATTTTGACACAGCAGCCATTGTAGCCGATGAATTGGGCGTACAAATCAATAAAATTCAAGAAGATGCCTCCACCGAAGATCTTTTTGCGGGCGATTTGACCAAGCTCCTTTCTGACGATAAAGAAAATTTACTCACTCGACCCCCCATCATCAGCATTATGGGTCATGTGGATCATGGTAAAACCAAGCTCCTTGATTGCATTCGACAAACCAACGTGATGGCGGGCGAATCGGGAGGAATCACTCAGCATATTGGGGCCTATCAAGTTGAAAAAAATGGTCACCTCATCACCTTCCTCGATACGCCTGGACACGAAGCCTTCACTTCCATGCGGGCTCGAGGGGCAAAGGCCACAGACATTGCAATTCTCGTTGTTGCTGCCGATGAAGGTGTGAAACCCCAAACGGTTGAAGCCATCAATCATGCTAAAGAGGCCGGCATTCCGATCATCGTGGCCATTAACAAAATGGACAAGCCGGAAGCCAATCCCGAAAAAGTGAAAAGGGAGCTCACCGAATTTGGTTTACAAGCAGAAGATTGGGGTGGGACGACCATCATGGTGCCTGTTTCGGCTCAGACGGGAGAGGGGATAGACAATCTCCTCGAAATGATTCTTTTGGTCGCCGAAGTGGAAGACCTTAAAGCCAATCCTCAGCGTCAAGCTGTAGGAACGGTTATCGAATCCAATTTAGACAAAGCCTTGGGGCCTGTAGCCACCATTTTGGTCAATACGGGAACGCTCAAGGTGGGGGACAGTGTTGTGGTCGGTACTACTTTGGGTAAAATCAAGTCCATGTACGACCATTTTGGAAAAAATCAATATGTCGCCCCTCCTTCCGCAGCGGTACGCATTTCGGGGCTGTCCTCCGTGCCTCATGCAGGGGACATTTTGCAAGCCTTTGCCCAAGAAAAAGTGGCTCGAGAAAAAGCCGAACAACTCAGTGAAATGATGCGTCTGCGTGAAGAACGGATGAGTGGCTCCATGGTCGAGCGCTTGGTTTCGGGGATTTCTTCCGGAGAGATCAAATTCCTCAAGATGGTCCTTAAAGCCGACACTAAAGGGTCTTTGGAGGCTATTATGCAGGCTTTGCAAAAAATCAAAGGGACCGATGTGGCCATCAAAGTCATTCACTTTGGAGTGGGCAATGTCACCGACACCGATGTGATCATGGCCTCAGCCAGTCAAGCGCTCTTGGTTGGCTTTCATGTTAAGGCCACCCACTATGTTGAAAAATTAGCCGAAAAGGAACATGTCGACATCAAAAACTATACCATTATTTATAAACTCATCGAAGATGCCAAAGCCATCCTTTCGGGTATGCTTGAGCCAGAAATCAGAGTGATTGAAGTGGGTAAGATCGAGCTGAAAGAAATCTTCCTCAATAAAAAGAAGTGGATCATTGCAGGAGGAAGGGTGACTCAAGGCGAAGCTCATGCCGGCTCCATGGTCCGTGTGACTCGCAAAGGAGAAGTCCTTTTTGAAACCGAACTCGAGTCCCTCAAGCACGTTAAAGAGGATGTGAGTATCCTAGAAAAAGGTTCAGACTGTGGTGTGAAGATTAAAACACCAAAACCTGTTGAAGTGGGGGATGTGCTGGAACTTTTCAAAATTGAAACCATAGAACGAACCTTGGATTAAGGCCTCCTTTCAACCTCGGCGCACCACAAAAAGTGGGCCTTTATTGCAGGACCTCCCCAACCCCTCCTCAGGGAGGGGCCTTTTTTGGAGTGGGGGGAGGGCTACCCAAACGTCCACGCAAACAGTTCAATGTTGGGCTGATCAAAGGTCACTTCAATCTCATGGGTTTGATAGTTACCTTTAAAGTCGGCCAATTGATAGAGTTTCTCTCCCTTAATCGTCAAAACTCCGTCGACCACATCAGCCGTGTTGGCTTTTTGTCCATCCACCAAAACCGTGGCCGTTCCTGTTCCCCCCATCACCAAATTGGCCGTTGAGGCAGTGAATTTCATTTTAATGCTCGTGCCTGCACCTTTATTCACAGCCTTTTCGTCGTCGACTTCCCATTCGCCTTTCAACGTCCACTGACTATTTTCAAGGGTTGCATTAGGATCTTCAATAAAGTTTTCCCGTCGAGCTTTTCCAATATAAGTTTCTGGGGTGTTGATTTTAGCGAAGTCCACCCCTTGGGCCTTCACTTCTGACACCTGCATTTTTGCCCCCAAGAGCTTAACAATCTTCTCTTCGGTGTCTGCGTATTCACCTTCTCCAAAATGAGTGAAGCGGACAACACCTTCTTTATCGATCAAGTATTTTGCCGGCCAATAGCGGTTTGAATAAGCATTCCAAAGTTTAAAATCATTGTCTTGAACCACGGGATAGGTGATTCCCTGATCGGCAACAGCCTGTTGGACATTTTCCAATTTTTTCTCAAACTGAAATTCGGGCGCATGCACCCCAATCACCACCAAGCCTTCTTTGGAGTATTTTTCATGCCAGCTCTCCAAATAGGGCAAGGTGCGAAGGCAATTGATGCAAGAATAAGTCCAAAAATCAATCAAGACTACCTTTCCTTTCAATTCCTCCATCGAAAGGATGGGCTTAGAATTGATCCAATTTTCTACCCCTGTCAGTTCGGGCGCAGAGTAGAGCTTCGGTAAGCCTGTCGCATCCGCAGGGATTTCAAATTTTTCATCCATTTTTTCGCTCATCTGATTGACCGTTTTATCCAAAAGGTTTTCTTCCAACTGGGTCACCCCAAAACCGGCGTCCAAAATGGCAGCTTCCAGTTTTTTATCGATTCCCGTCATCACTGCGAGTCCCACTAAAATCAAAAGTAAACCCAAGCCTCGTTTGAACCAACCCTCCGGATTAGCAGCCCATCCTAGCTTTTGAGTCAATTTTTGTCCAAAAAAAGCAATCGAACCCAGCATGATGGCCAATCCCAAGCCATAAACAAGAAGGTAGATCACTCCAATGCCAAAGCTGACGGGCAAGACGGTGGCTAAAATCACAAAATAAGTGGGGCTGCAGCTAGAAAAAACCGGTCCTAGGGCTGCCCCCATCAAAACTGCTCCCCACAAGGATTCAACTTTTCTAGCCTTAGAAAGTTCTTTTTGTGAGCTCTCCAAAAGTTTTAGTTTACTGGCAATGGTCTCCCATAATTTTGGAAAAAACCACGTGAGGCCAAAAAACAAAACAACCCCCCCAGAAATAGAGGTCCAAACGCTTTGGGGAATATCAATTAAGAGGCTTGATGCCTTCAGAAGCAAGGTGAACAAGATGACACTTAAGGAGAGTGAGGTCACCAAAATCATAGGGTACCACTTATTTCGGCTTCCTGCTGCACCACCTACAATCACAGGTAGAAGGGGGAGAACGCACGGGGCTAAAATGGTCAAGAGGCCGGCAAGAAAAGAAGTGCTTAAAAGGAGAGAGTCAAAGGACATTTCTTTGTTTTTTAAGAATTAATATTATTTTATTTCAATTTTTTAGAAAGAGAATCAATAGGGCAAATGGCAACAAATTATTATTTTTATCTCTAATAGAAGAATTTCTCAATCAATTCCAAATCAGGATTCACTCGCTTTTCAAAAACCTCACCATCAGAATCAATAAAGACCAATGTGCTCTGTACCGTGATGCCATATTTCTTCTTGAGGTCGGTTTCAGTGTCGTAATTCACCTCTAAAACAGTACGACTATTGAGTTTTTCCAAACTTTCCTTAATTTCTTTTTCTAGAGCTCTACAAGTGGGACACCAGTCTGCATGAAAGAAGAGGATGAATTTTTCTGATCCTAATAGTTCTTTGAAGCGTTCTGGACTGTATTCCTCATAACTTCCTGAGGTGAGACTTGCCAGTTCGCTGGGTTCTTTTGAGGGTGACGTATTTAGCTGAGGGGGTTCTGATGTGCTGACTTGTTCTATATTAACTTCTTGAATAGGGGTTTCGCTTTGGAGTGTTTCGGGAGAGTCACACCCAAAAAGAAAAACACTGAAAATGAGGGCTGAAAATTTCATGTAAGACATTATTTATTTATGTTAAAATTTTGAATTCATTCTAGCATATTTCTATTGCCAAAAAGCAAATTTTTATGAACCTTTTCTTGTAATTTAAGCTAAACTATGGTATATTTAGATCGCATACAAAAACAAAAAATAATGCGAAAATTTTACCTGGTCAGTTCCATTGTCGTCGGAATCCTGATTTTGATCATGGCCTTTGCCCAACTGGGGTCTACTTGTAGCCTATACCTACTTTCTAGTGGCTCTGTCACTTTGGTCTTTCTTCAAGTGGCCGGAATAGGCGCAGTTTTTGGAGGGCTTGCAGTCCTTTATTGGAAAATGCCCTTGCCCGAAGTCGAGGATGAAGAGGATGCTCCTCCTACGGTTCCTCCAGAAAAAATCAGCACCAAAATTGAAGAGGAATAAAGTGAGTTGAATCATTGAGTATAAAATTCGTACCCATGAGTAAAAAATGAGTTCTTATTTTGATATATATTTTTATTTTGTCAAACACTTTTAATGGCTTAAATAAATCCTTAATCATTATCCCTCTAAAAACAGAACAATTATAGCCTAACTTTTTACTTGCCTCATCAATGTTCTCTCTGTATAAATTATGTGCACAGTTTTAGAGATCAAAATTCATATAGAAAAATCGGACAGGAAAAACACAAGTAAAAAGGAACAATAAAAATAAATGGGAAGCGAGTGGGTGAGAAAATATTGTTTCATTATTTTTTTTGCGTTTTATAATTTATTGTCCATGCTAAAACAACTCTTCAGTTCCAACGCTCGAGTGAAAATCCTAAAGGCCTTCCTCCTCAATCCCGATGAAGAATTTTTCATTCGAGAGTTGACCCGCAAATTAGATGAGCAAATCAATTCCATTCGTCGTGAGCTGGACAATCTCAAAAAGATTGGTTTATTAAAGAGTCGCCTCAGGAATCGAAAAAAATATTATTTGGTCAACAAAGACTTCCTCATTTACACGGAGTTGCGAGACATGTTCATCAAGGCCAGTACCAATGATGAGCAGATGGCACGAGCGATTTCTAAGATGGGGGAGGTTGATTTTTTGATGATTTCGGGTGTTTTTGTTGGAGTGGAAACCTCCGTTGATCTTTTATTGGTAGGCGAGGTCGATAAAAATAAGCTTCAGACCTATTTGGATAAATCCTCCGAAGATAAAAAAGACCTCAAATTCACCATCATTTCTACCAAAGATTTTTTGTATCGCATTGAATGTAAAGATAAATTTGTTCGAGAGATTCTGACGGGTGAAAAAAATATTGTTCTCATCAATAAGCTAAAAAAAGAACTGGAGAAGCTTGCTTAGGGTGAAATCTCTTGCAATCTAAAAAAAAGACCTCTAAAATACACGAGCTCGTTTTTACAATTAAAAATTAAGAATGCACCCTATCATTGCCAAGCTCCAATCCAAGGATCTAAAAAAAGTGCCTGAAGTTAAAACAGGTTTTACAGTTCGTGTAAGCCAAAGGGTGACTGAAGGAGCGAAGGAGCGGATTCAGAATTTCGAAGGCCTTGTTATCAAAGTGGGCCACGGAGCGGGCGTAGAAAAGACATTTACAGTTCGAAAAATTGTAGAAGGAATTGGAGTGGAAAAAGTTTTCCCCTTTCATTCTCCCACCATCACCAAGATTCACGTGGTCAAAAAAGCCAAAGTAAGACGAGAAAAACTCTATTATATGAGAGATCGCTTTGGTAAGTCCGCTCGCCTTTCTGAAAAGCAAGTTACCGATGAGGAACGAGCTGCTGAGGAAGTAAAAATGGAAGCGCTTTATGCAGAAGCGGTGAAGGAGCAAGAAAAGGCAGAAAAGGAAGGGGTTAAAGCAGAAAAAGTGGAAGTTATTACTCAAGATGAAGCTCCAGAGATGAAGCAGGAAGCTCAGGAAGCTCAGGAAGAAGCAGTGGCTGAAGTGAAACCTGAGAGCGAGCCTGCGATGGCAGAAGTTCAACCTGAAGAGGCTAAGGTCGAGGAAGAGACTGAGGAAAAGAAGGGCTGATCCAAAATGAAATTTTATTTGCTCCTAGTTTCTAGTCCTTTTAGTCCATGAAGATCGGGGTCATCGGTAACTATGGGGCTACAAATAGCGGTGACGATGCCATTTTGACTGCCATTTTGAAGATTGTCTCGGGGCACCAGGTCACTATTTTTTCCGCCCATCCCGAAGCATGGGAGTCCACTTCAAACACGACAAGCGTCGCCTTATTTCCCCTTGGTGTAAGGTCTTTTTTTAAGTATAAATTCAAACCCTCTCTTGAAGCCCTCAAAAAAGTAGACGTTGTTATTTTGGGGGGCGGAGGTTTGTTTCAAGATAAACGCCTTTACGCCTGTTTTTTGTGGGCCTGGCAATTATTTTGGGTGCGTCGATTAAAAAAGCCCCTTTTTATTTACGCCACGGGCGTTGGCCCCCTAGAAACAATTTTGGGAAGATGGCTCACGCGCATTTCATATCGCCATGCAAACGTCATTACGGTGCGAGACCTTGAATCTGCTGAATGTCTCAAGCGCATTGGGATAAAAAAGGATGTTAGGGTGGTGGCTGACCCTGTTTTTTTGAATCCAAAACCGGAAAAGGCTGATTTTAGAACAAAAAAGTTGTTCATGATCTCTCTCCGACCCTGGCTCAATAAAGACCCAAAAATCATCCATTTTTTCGGAGAATTTTTGGCCTACCTCAAAGCCGAACGAGAAGCTGAATTTGTTTTTGTCTGTATGCAAGCCGAAAAAGAGAGCGATCTAAAAATCATCAAACCCCTCATCCGTCGAGTGGGAGGTCGTATTTATTTGCCCAAAAATTTTTCTGAACTTTTAGAGCAAGTGGAAAAAGCTGAATTTGCCATTGGCATGCGCTATCACTTTATGATTGCCTCGCTCCTCACCCATACCCCCCTTATTCCCCTCAGTTATACCACTAAAACCACTTCATTATTCTTGGGAACACCTTTGGAGAAACAAATCATTCCAATAGAAAAACTCAGTCTGACTGAGTTGAAAGAAAACTTTAAAGCCCTTTCCATTGGTTACAACAATACTATCGTTTATCAAAAGGTCTTGGCTAAAAATCTCTCCGAACGAGCTGAAGAGGGAGCAGAAGTCCTTCGAGAATTTTTAAAAACATTTGACCCCAAGAATTTCCAGTGATAGTCTGTAGGCCCGTGATTAATTTGCGGGCCTAAACACGACATTTAAAATTTAAAATTTAGAATCACCATGTTTGCCATCGTCGAAATCGCCGGAAAACAATTCAAAGTTTCCAAAGGGGATACCCTTGAGGTTCCAAAGCTTAAGGATAATCTAGAAGGGGATAAAATTAAGATTGACCAAGTACTTCTTCGTTCTGATGATAAAAAAACAGACATTGGCATGCCTATGATCAATGGTGCCTCAGTCGAACTCCTTTTAAAAGAGCATGGCAAGGCAGCTAAGATTCGCATCTTTAAAAAGAAGTCTAAAAAGAGGTATGAACGAACTCAGGGGCATCGCCAAGCCTATTCTTTGGTTGAGGTGTTAGCGGTGAATTAATAGTTTTTGGATGAATTTAGTTGTTAAGGGAATATTTTGTGTTTAAAGCATTTGGTGATCAGAGGCAATACCGCCTACCTCATTACGATTATTCTTCTGAGGGAGCTTATTTTGTGACAATTTGCACTAAAAATCGAGAAGATTATTTTGGTAAAATTAGAGGGGGTATAATGGGGTTGAATGAAGTTGGGCTAGTGGCTCATCAAGTTTGGACAGAGCTACCTAGCTATTTTAATGAGGTCATTTTAGACGAATTTATTGTCATGCCTAACCATATTCATGCTATTTTATTTATTTCCTGTAGGCACGCGATTAATCGCGTGCCTACAGGAAAGGCTAATGGTGGGGCAACAGGTATATATAATCCAATGGGTAAAGGAACATTGGGTGAAATCATTCGTTCTTTTAAGGCACGGATTACATTTGAAATTCGAAAAAAATCAATTGCCGATTTTTCTTGGCAACCCCGCTTTTATGATCATGTCATTAGAAATGAGACAGAATTGACTAGGATTAGGAAATACATTAGAAACAACCCCCTAAAATGGGAATTGAAGCAGGATGATGATTATTGTGATTTCTAGATCTAGAAACCCCTAAACTCATCAAGCCTCTAAAATTTCAATTGGATCATCCGTAGGCACGCGATTAATCGCGTGCCTACGGATGCGTTGGGTTTTCTAATTTTTCCAAAACCTCTTCCAAATCTTTAGCTAAAGGGGCTTTGAACTTCATCGCTTTTTTAGTGCTTGGCAATTTAAAGGTCAATTCAGCTGCGTGAAGAAATTGTCGAGTCAATCCCACCTTCTTCAATGTTTCATTCGTTTTTAAATCTCCGTACATTTCATCTCCACACACAGGAAATCCAATCGCTTTAAAATGAACGCGAATCTGATGGGTACGACCGGTCACAATTTGCACTTCGACCACACTGTAATCTCCCACATAGGCCAAAACTTTATAGTGAGTCAGAGCGTATTTGGCTTTGGCTTTACCTGAAACCTGAATGTCGCGTTTTCCTCCCATGCTTGATTTGATGAGGGGGGCCTCGATGCTGCCTTTTTTTGGGGAAAGATGACCCTTAAGAAGGGTGAGGTATTTTTTAGTCACTGTGCGGGCTTGAATCTGTTTTGAAATATAAAGATGGGCACTATCATGCTTGGCCACCACTATCAGGCCAGACGTGTCTTTGTCCAGTCGATGAACGATGCCAGGTCGTTTTTCACCCCCCATTCCGGAAAGATCTTTGCAATGATGCATCAGGGCATTGACGAGAGTTCCCGAAACGTGAGCCCCGTGATCGGTGGGGTGCACGACCATACCTGGGGCTTTATTCACCACAATCAAATCTGAGTCTTCATAAATAATATTCAAAGGGATGTCTTCTGCCAAGAGTCCGATCTCTTTGAGGGAGGGAATGTTGACGATGAGCTCTTCATTTTCTTTAATCTTGTAGCCATTTTTTGTGATTTTTTTGTGATCCACAAAGACATTGCCTTCTTTGATGAGTTTTTGGAGGAAGGCTCGGGTTAAATCGGGTTTAACCAAGTGGAGGTACTGATCGAGTCGTTTTCCAGAATTTTCAAGGGTGATGGTGTAATGTCTCATAGAAAGGCGAGGGGTTGGTGTGCTAAATTATAGCATGGAATCCTTTGTTGTGATTTTTATCAACCTATAAGTCTAAATTAAGTATGAAAAAATATCTCTCAATTTTCATTCTTACTCTTTTTTTGGTGGGATGTGGAGGTGAGAGTAGGCCTTCGTTGGAAGAACGCATGGCTTCTTCTGAGGTTCAGATTTCCCTTGTGGATGAGCTCGAGGATAGTGTTGCGGAACCACCTTCGTCTGAAGCTATTCCAGCGGCTTCAAATTTGACGCTCAAAGACCCAAATCAGAGCTTTGAAAAATACCTTCCCACCTTGATGCTTCATTACATTGAAGCTATTCCTTTAGATAGCCCTGATCAAATGCGTTACAAACTTTCTTTTTCCCCTGAAAAATTGGAGGCGTTTTTGATCTATTTCAAAGAAAATAAGATTCAGACGCTGACGTATCACGATTTGATTCCTATGATCAATGGAGAACTACCTTTTCCTGAAAAGGCCGTGATGTTGACGTTCGATGATGGCTACGACGATCATTATTCTGAAGCCTTTCGCTTGCTTAAAAAATACGACATGAAGGGTGTTTTCTTTATTATTTCGGGTAAGCCCGATCAAGATTCTGACTATGCGACCTGGGCTCAGGTGAAGGAAATGGCTGACGCTGGTCAGGAAATCGCTTCTCACACGGTCACTCACCCTTCGCTGACAACGCTGGCGCCTGAGGCTCAAAGAAAAGAATTGGAGGAATCTCATATTCCAATGCTTTAACGATGACTTTGGCTGGAGCCCTAAAAG
>CAZNDI010000025.1:0-11749 GCA_964571805.1 uncultured Candidatus Peribacteria bacterium | reverse complement strand
ACTTATCAAAGTAAGCCCCCCAGGGCGAACTAAACCCTACCAACCAAACAAACTAACCCCCCCCCACTTGCGATTCAGGGGCCCCCGAAAATTGTCGCAAGGAGCCAAAGATTTGCCGCAGGCAAAACAAGGCGACTGGAGAAATTTTTGGGGAGGGACCCAGAAATGAACGTAGGCTGAAGAAGCAAGTTCGATTAGAACTTGATTCGTAAGCCGGAGTTCATTGATGGGTGGTGCTCAGGAGAGGACTCGAACCTCCACGGCCTTGCGGCCACCAGCCCCTCAGACTGGCGTGTCTACCATTCCACCACCTGAGCACATTGAGTTACCAAAAGAGCATAAAGGATTTATACCTGCTTTTCAATACATATATTTTGCAAGCTACTTCCTAATCATCTTCAAAAACTCCTCCTCGCCAATAATTTTCACCCCCAATTTTTGGGCTGTTTCGTATTTACTCCCAGGTTCCGTGCCGGCTAAAACGTAGTCAGTTTTTTTACTCACCGAACTGCTGGCTTTTCCGCCGTTGGCCTTGATTAAATCCTTCGCTTGGTCTCGACTTAGGGTAGGAAGGGTACCGGTAATCACAAGGGTTAGGCCGCTGAGCGTGTCCGAAGCGGAGGTTTTAGTGACCCTGAGCTTGATGCTCACCCTTTCGAACTTCTCCAATAAATGAGGGGTCACTTTGTCATTCGCCCATTCAAAAATCGATTCAGCCACTTTATCCCCAATCCCTTCAATTTCATTTAAGCCATCCACGGTCAGTTTTTTTAATGCCGTACTCAGCTCCATGATCGAAGCAACCTCAATCTCATCGTCTGACTCCTGGCTAAAAAGATTGAGTTGGTTTTTCTGATCCCCTTTCTTGAGTTTTAGCGAATGGGTTTTAAGGTCTAGACTTTGTGCCAAAAGATCCGCCGTTTCTTCCCCCACATGCCGGATGCCCAGGGCGTAAATGAAACGTCCTAGAGGAATGACTTTTGATTTTTCCAGGGCCGAAAGGAGGTTTTCCGTCTTCTTATCTTTGAAAAATTCTAGCTTCATCAAATCATCATACTGGAGGCTAAAAAGATCAGCCGCATCTTCGACCAATTTGTTTTCGATCAACTGCTCGATCACCTTTTCTCCCAACCCCTCTATATCAAACGCCCGACGGGAAACAAAATGCTCCAATTGCTGTTGATGGACCGCAAAACACTTTTTATTGGGGCAGCGACTCACTACCTCACCTTCTGGTTTTTCAGTTTTAGTTCCGCAAACCGGACAGTGTGGGGGCATCTTGAAGGGCTTTTCATCCCCCGTGCGCAAGTCAGTCAACACTTCCACGACTTCAGGAATGATGTCCCCCGCTTTTTGAATGATGACCGTGTCACCGACCCTCACATCCTTTCGCTCGATTTCCTCCTCGTTGTGAAGCGTCGCTCGACTCACCGTGCTCCCCGCCACGAGGGTGGGTTCCAAAATCGCCACAGGGGTGAGTGCCCCGGTTCGCCCGACCTGAATGTCGATGCTGAGTACTTTGGTGGTCGATTGCTCGGCGGGAAATTTGTAGGCAATGGCCCAACGGGGAGCTTTTGCCGTCGAACCAAGAAGATTTTGATGACGGAAATCATTCACCTTCACCACCAATCCGTCGATCATGTAATCCAATTGATCACGTTCTTTTTCAGCCTGCTTCATCGCTTTCTTAATTGAATCGATCGAGGGATGATGAACAAATTTATTGTTCACTCTGAAGCCTAATTTCATAAGTAGCTCAAGGCTTTCTTTTTGGGATTTGGGTTCAGGCAGGGTTTGGTTGTCGATCAGATTGAGGGTATAAAAAAACATCTCCAGATTCCGACTGGCGGTGATGTTGGGATCCAATTGCCGGACGGTCCCGGCAGCAGCGTTTCGAGGGTTGGCAAAGACTTGACCTCCGGATTCATTGATTTTTTTAAAGCTGGATTTGGTCATGAACACTTCACCGCTGGCCTCGATGATGGGGTAATCTTTCAGTGAAATGCCTTCGACCTCCTCCAGTTCTAACGGCACGGAGGCAATCGTGCGAATGCTGTGGGTCACATCTTCTCCGAACACCCCGTTTCCCCGAGTGATGGCTTTTTTTAGCTTTCCCTTTTCATAGATGAGCGACAGGTTGAGCCCGTCAATTTTGTATTCTGTCAGATAATCTAATCTCTCTCCAGGAACCAATTTTTGATTTCGCTCTTCCCAGTCCTCCAATTCCTGATCGCTGAAACAGTCCATCAGGGATTGCTTGGCTCGGAGATGTTTTATTTTCCCAAATTTTCCCGACAGTACACTACCCACACGTTGAGTGGGGGAGTCAGAGGTGATGAATTCCGGGTGCTGAGTTTCCAATTCAATCAGTTCCTTTTTGATCTGATCCCGGGCTGCTTCGGACACCTCATTTTGGTTTAGGACGAAGTAGTCATAATTCCATTTTTTGAGCCACTTTTTCAGGGCTTCGATACGTTTTTGGATGTCGGCGTTGTTCATTTTTTAGATTTATTTGATGTTGGGCCCAGTAGGGCAGGCAAAGGAGGATGGCCTTTCCTAATTTCTGTTAAGTCAAAAATCTACCTTTAAAATTCTCCCATTGGAGTAGAAAATCGGCTTGATCATCAAAATACCAGTAAGCTAAAACAATTAAAGCAAGCCATGAAAGAATGATAGCAGTAGTGATGATCACCAGCAAAAATAAGAAGACATTTAGAATGAATAGCTTAAAATAGCTTTTCTGTTTTTCATCCTGCACGGTAATTCTAAAATAGAATAGCTCTAGAGTGACTTCACAAGGCATTCCTATTAAATTGGAAAGTTTTTCGGTCAACCATGGAAGGAGTCGGCTGAACATTGTCATGAGAGATACGGTTCCCAGAAAAAATACGGTGACCGCTAAGGTGGGTAACACACCGATGGTCCACGGTTGATTCCCCATGTAAGCCACAAAGGTCGTCATGCCAAAAACAATGGCCACCAACACAAAAAATATTGTAAACATATATCCTCTTGTGGCCTTAGGACCGTCTGCCTTGGAGGTTGACCATTCTTTGTCTTTTGAAAGATTTGTTTTATCTGCAAAAAAATCTGAAAAAATGCGGGTCAGTTTTGAGTGACTTTCTACTTCACGGGATTTGTTTCCTTGTCCATCGGCGGAATGAAATTCGACATGATATGAGCTCTTTTCAACTTCATCCAAGGGTAAGGCTTGCACGAAGGCTTTTCCTTTTGAGAGGATGACAAATTCCACTTCCTTTTCTTGAAGGCTGAGCAATTCGCCTTCAATATCTTTTAAAGTGGGATTCTTTATTTTTTTTGTGCCTTCTAATTTAAACATAAGAATAAGATTATTCTATTTCGATCAAGACTTCATTCCGGATCATCCAAGGAGGTGTTCCAGGTCCATTGTAGCCTGCGTAGAGAGGCTCTTTGCCCACCACTTTTACACCATCATCTTTTAGCGCACTGAGGAGTGCTTCTTTCATTTTATTCACTCGCTTTTCTGAGCTGTACCAAGAAAACTTAAGCACTGCAAATTTTTTGGCGGGGATGACTTTGATTTCTACACGTGGGTCAGTGGGGATGGGGAGTGAATCTAGCGTGTAGGTTCGAGGCATACCAAAAGCAATGGTGCGGTTTTCACCTTCAATGGAGGCGAGCACAGGGGCTGTCATGGCGATTTTTTCTGAGGGGCCCTCTTTGTTGTCTGTTTTCTCAGAGAGCACAGGTGCCGTCATGGCGATACTTTCTTTCTTGCTATTTGCTCCAAAGATATAGCCAGCGACAATGGTGAACCCTTGGTTGAGACTTTCCTTATAAGACCCTTTGACCGTGGTTTGGGCCACAATATGTTCGGGATAGTCTCGCACTTCATAATCTGAGGTTTTGCTTACAACCGTGTAGTCCGCTTGTTCAACGTTTGAGAAGAAATAGCCCCATATGGACCAAAGAACAAGAATAGAAACGATAGCGATGATAATTTTCATATATTTTTTTGTATTAATCGGCATATTTTTTTATCTCCATTATATCACATTCTAGCCAAAACTTCATCCAATCCTCCTAGGTTTTCTACATGCTTGAATCCCATGTCCCTCAGAAGGTTTTTAGCCATTTCTGAACGGCCCCCACTTCTGCAATAAAGCTCAAGCGGAGTTTCTTTGGAGGTGTTCTGAAGGAAGCCTATTTTGCCCGTGGCAATTTCATCAACTGGGAGGTTTAAGGCTCCTTCGGCATGGCTTTCATCAAATTCTTCGGCCGTTCGTACGTCAATCAAGAGGGTCATGGTTTTCAAAGGTAAAGAGGTTATTGATGCATTGAATTTCACACATTATACATGAATTGCAAATCGTTTGACGTACCCATCGTGCCGCTATAAGATGGACTTTGAACAAAACTCACTACTCTCAGCACTAAAATGCCAATTCAAAAAAAATACAAGCGGGTCATGCTCAAAATCTCTGGTGAAGTGCTAGGCGATGAAATGGGCCAGGGGATTCACATGGAAGGACTTAAGAAAATAGCCAAGGAAATTGCCGACCTCAACAAGCATAAAATCCAGCTCGTTGTCGTTATTGGAGGCGGGAACATCTGGCGTTTTCGTGACACCAAAGATTCGGGCATCGAGCGCACTACCTCCGACTATATGGGTATGATGGCCACCATCATGAATGCTGTAGCGTTGCAGAGTGCTGTGGAAAAGAATGGAATTTTTTGTCGTGTGGCTACCGCTCTAGACCTGCCTCAAATTGCAGAACCTTACATCAGACGTCGAGTCATCCGTCACCTCGAAAAAAATAGGGTCGTCATTTGTGCTGGAGGAACGGGCAATCCCTATTTCACGACCGACACTGCTGCGGCTTTGAGAGCTGTAGAATTGGAGTGTGATGTGATTTTGAAGGCCACAAAAGTGGATGGCATTTACACGGCTGACCCAGAAAAAGATAAGAAAGCCAAACTCTATAAAACCCTCAGTTACGACGAAGCCATCGAAAGAAACCTCCAGGTCATGGATCAAACCGCCTTCTCGCTCTGTCGTGAAAGTAAGATGAAGATCGTGGTTTTTAACATGCACAAAAAGAATGCCATCCTCCAAGCTGCTCAAGGAGAAATCATTGGAACCTTGGTGAGTTGAGCGTCATCCTTCTTGATTTTTGATTGAAGCTAAACAACTCATCTTGCAAGTGTTTCACTTGTATCTGGCAAGTAAATCATAACTACCCCTTAAACACCTACAAGTTAAACACCTACAAGTTACATCCTTACCCCTTAATTTTAAGAATAAATGTCCGATTCCGTTCTACAAGAGGCTAGGCTTAAAATGCAAAAAGCTTTAGATTATTTGCACGAAGAATATGGCAAGCTTCAAATGGGCCGAGCTAATGCCGCTCTAGTGGATTCACTTTTGGTTGAATCTTTTGGCGCCACCATGCCCCTCAAAGGCTTGGCCAACATCAGCATTCCTGAATCCAATCAAATCGCTATTCAACCTTGGGACCGAAACCTACTCGGCGCCATCGAGAAAGCCATCCGTGAGTCCAATCTCGGCCTGAATCCCACCAACGATGGCATGATGATCCGCCTGATTTTACCTCCTCTGACCGAAGAGCGACGCAAAGATTTGGTGAAACTGGTTCATAAATATGCCGAAGAAAACCGTGTCTCTGTTCGCAATACTCGCCATGAAGCTTTGCACAAACTCAAGCAGATGGAGTTGAGCGAGGATGAAATGAAGGGCATGGAAAAGAAAATCCAGGTTCTTGTGGATGAATTCAATGAGCACATCGAAAATGGCGCCAAACATAAAGAAAAGGACATCATGACCATTTAGCCTCGCCCCCTCCATTTAATTAAGTAAATCTTATGATTTTTGTCACCATTCTCGTTTTTATTGTTATTTTTTCGACCCTCGTTTTGGTCCATGAATGGGGTCATTTTTATATGGCGCGACGGGCAGGAATTAAAGTGGAGGAGTTTGGAATTGGTCTGCCCCCCCGAGCCAAGGCCATTTTTACCGATAAAAAAGGGACCGTCTATTCTCTCAACTGGATTCCTTTTGGGGGGTATGTACGGCTTCATGGTGAGGACTCTAGTGATCCCGAGGTCTTGAAGGATAAAGAAAGTTTTGCCTCCAAAACCAAACTCCAACGCACGGCTGTGATCGTGGCAGGGGTTTTTATGAATTTTGTTCTGACCTGGTTGTTGCTCACCATTGGTTTTTCGATTGGCATGAAGCCCATTTTGACTTCTAAGGCAGATTTGAATGCCGCCGTTGCCTCAGGCATGGCCGAAGTCCATGCTCAGCTTTATGTTTCGGAAATCGAAGAAGGCTCACCTTTAATTGAGGCTGGTTTGATGCCAAAAGATGTGATCGTCAAGATCAATGGTCAAGATGTTCCCAAAGCGACTGAAATTTCTAGCGTCATAAAACCCAATGAAACGGTTTCCTTGGACTTCATTCGAGGGGAAGAGGAAAAAACTATAAACGTCGTGGCTACGGCGGAGGGGAAGTTGGGCTTTAAAATCGCGGATGCTCCAGAAATTAGTCAAAAAACCGTTCGCTACCCTGTTTATGAGGCCGCCTGGGTTTCGGTGACCGAAGTGGGGCGACTTTCTTATTTGACCGTAAAAATGCTGGGGAATGTGGTGGTCAGCTTGGTGGCCAAATTCACGGTTCCCGAAGGAGTAGCAGGGCCAGTAGGCATCTTTAAAATGACAGAACAGTTTACGGCTGAAGGGGCTGTGCCTTTGCTCCAGTTCGCTGCCTTGCTTTCGATTTCCCTGGGGGTCATCAATATCATGCCTTTTCCAGCCCTGGATGGGGGACGATTTTTATTCATTCTCATTGAAATCGTTTTACGAAAACGACCGAGTGCCAAATGGGAGGGCTTGATTCACGGCGTGGGCTTTATTTTATTGATGGCTTTGATTTTGGTGATCACATGGAATGATATTTGGAAGCTCATTGCTTAGCTTTGCATTCGCCCTATTTAAGCACATCGCTGATTCAAAAAAGCCTATAAATTGCATTCGCATCTATGGGCTTTTTGGCTTTTTAAAGCTCATAAGCTCAATAAATTTTACACTTTTTTCCACCCGGTCATAAACCCTAAAATCGTCAACCTAGATTGCTTTTAAAAAAAATTTGATCGGGTTAGTATGAGGGCCTCGAAGAAAAAATAAAATAAAAATGGTGACAAAAAAGTTTTCTTTATTTTTAATTTTGCCATTTTTATGAGCCTGAAAGACTTCTGGATTGAAATCATCGATCAGCTTTCCAAAGATCTTCCTCGGTCTCAATTGCTCACTTGGTTTAAGAATACCGCCCTCTTTGAGCATGAGGCGGGGGCCCTAAAGATTGGTTTGCCCCTTCCTTATTTTTTGAATTGGCATCAGGCTCACCTCGCCTCAAAAACGCTTGCTGTCGCTAAAATTCTAGATCCCACACTCAAGGAGCTTCATTATGTGGTCGACGTTTCGCTCAACGAAGGTCACCTTGAGGCCGTGGATATTTTGAAGCACTTCCCGACGGGGGCAGGTCGCAAGTTGCCTAAAGCCAGTTTGACGAAATCAAGAGAAGGCGTTATTTCTAAAATTCTCAACCCTCAGTATTCACTCGATGCCTTTGTCACTTCTCCAGAAAATCGCTTGGCTCACGCCGCTTGCCAGAATGTAGCCCGTTATCCGGGTCAAAATTACAATCCACTTTTCATTTATGGGGGCGTGGGTTTGGGCAAAACTCATTTGTTACAGGCGACAGGGAATGAGATTCTAAAGAATGACCCAGATGCCTTTGTGGTTTATACCACCACCGAGGAGTTTGCCAATGAGGCGATTGCTGCCATGCGGTCAAAAAATATGGAACACATTCGAAAAAAGTATCGCCGAGTGGATGTTTTGATCATTGATGACATTCAATTCATTGCCAACAAAGATCGAACCGAGGAGGAATTCTTTCACACCTTCAATGCCCTTTTTGAGGCAGGGAAGCAGATCATCATCAGTTCCGACAGGCCTCCCCAAGAATTGAAACTCTTGACCGAGCGTTTGACGTCCCGTTTTGAATCAGGGATGACGATTGATGTTAAAATGCCTGACTATGAAGCGCGTTTGGGGATTTTGATGGAAAAATGCAAGCAAGATCAGGTTTTCATCAATCAGAATGTGTTGGAATTCATTGCCTTCAACATCACTCATTCCATTAGGGCTTTGGTGGGCGTTTTGAACCGGATGATTGCTGATTATTTATTGGATCATACCTCTCCCACGGTCAATTCGGTGGCTAAAATTCTAAAGTTGACTCAGCAAAAGGAGGTGAAGATGATTGGATTTTTGCCTAACGAGACTGTTCCCAAAGAGGCCATCACGTTGGATTATCTGATTGAATCGGTGACGGCTTATTTTTCGATCAACAAAACGGATGTCGTGGGGAGTTCTCGGGCCAGAGAGTCGCTGGTTCCGCGCCAAGTGATCATGTATTTGGCCAACACCAAGCTTCGCATGTCTCTTTCTAAGATTGGCCAGGCCTTTGGCAATCGAAATCACACCACCGTGATGCATGCTGTGGGCCGTATTAAGGATCGATTAAAAACCGACCGCCAATTGCTTCGGGATATCAATGCGATTGCGAAGGAAGTGGGGATCCATTAAGCCAAGGGTTTCCTCAAGAATCTTGACGGATTCCAGTTCCCTTTAAGCTTCGTGAGCGCTTCACTCGGGTTTATCTTGCAAAGGCTTGGATGAAGCTACCTGAAAAGTTGCGGAGTTCTTCTTTGATGAGGTGGACGTCGAGGTCGGAGACGGCTTCTTCGACGATGTTGTCGTGGACGATTTGGGACGATTTGTTGTAGGTTTTGGCGGCTTGGTTGAGGTTTTTTTCAACGTGGGCCGATAGGGTCATTTCGCTGTTGCAACGGTTGCAGTTGACGTCGAACATGCATTCGTTGTCGACGACGTCGGTGATTTGGATGTTGTGGGGTAAGATGGCGGATTTGCATTCGACGCAGCTGAGGGATTGGGAGATTTGTGAGTAGATTTCGTGGATGTCGTGATGGTTTAAATTTTTCATTTTTGGTTTTTTATGAAATCTGATCAGTATACTCTTTTTTTTGGGTTTTATCAAGGGTTTTGGGGAAAAATTTGTAAGGCAAAAAAGTCGCTCGTCCGGCGATCGCTGAGGAGCGATCGCCGGACGTCGGCGTGCGTGGATGCCCGCTCAGTTGGAGGTGCTTGGGTCATGACACATAATGAGGTTGCTCCTAGCACCAGCATTGTTTTCCCCGCTGAATGACTCATATCCGTCCAACTTGCCCTCCTTCCAGTAGAAAGCCATGGAGCAGGTCGTGCACGTCTTGCTGCCGGGTTCAGAGGCTCCCATCGGCTCATTAGTGACGAAGTAGGTGCCACCGGCAGTGGTCCACTCGGGGCAGTCCACATGGTTGAGCGCCTTCCCCTCGCAGCTCTGTCCTGCGACTTTGGGGTAGATACCCATCATGTAGAGGTAGTTGGTGCTGGACTTGGGTCCGGGACCGATCGGCTCGAGCACTTCCCCGAGTGCGACTTTAAGGGCAGTATCCAAATGCGTCTTCGAGAAGGGGTAGTACAACCCCAGCCCATACTTCGCGCACGCGATCTCTGCTTCCATTGCTGGAATCAGAGTCTCTTGGCCAATCTTCAGGTAGGTGTTGCCCTCGGGATCGCAGTAAGCCTTGAAGTCCGAGTTGTCGGGCCCTGTGAGTGTGTAGGTGTCTTCGATCAGAGTCCCGTATGCGTCCTTGATCTGCCTGCAGGTCTGGGCCTTGGCGCATGTGGGCAAGCAGCTGTTCACGAGGTTGTCACTGTCGCATGACTCGCCCATGTTCACGAGGTTGTCGCCGCAGTAGGGGGCGAGGGCCTTGCACCCAGGCATGCAGCCGTCGTAGCTGCCGTCGTTGACGCCATCGTCGCAGACCTCGCCGTTGTTGACGTCTAAGACGTTGTCGTCGCAGCGCGGCCCGAGGGCCTTGCACCCAGGCATGCAGCCGTCGTAGCTGCCGTCGTTGACGCCATCGTCGCAGATCTCGCCGGCGTCGGTGACGCCATTGCCGCAGAAGGGCTCAATCCCCCCACTCGAGGAGTTGCCAGTCGTGGGGCTGGGAGCGTCGGTGCTGGTATGCACTTCGGGGTAGTGCAGGCCGGTGTCGGTGCTCGAATCGGCGTCCACGAGCGTGGTGCCGGTGTCGGAGCTCATGTTCCCCGTCTCTGTCTGGCTCCCGCCGCCGGTAGCGGAGAGGCAGCCGGTGGTAACGAAGGCGAGGATCGTGGTGGTCAACTTCATGGTGGTAGGTCTTTCTGGGTTCGCAACGTATTGCGACGGAGATGCCTCATGCATTCACGTCGTACTCCATTTTATATTTATTTAAAATCTAAATTAGAGCACGACGTGAATTTTTGCCTCTTTGAATCGCGGGAATCCACTTCCTTCTCTTCTTTATGTCACTCAAAATTTGGAGGGCACTAAGAAAGAAAGGAACGTCGCGATTCAAGAAATGATGGTTTTAAGGATCGATTTAGTGTGTATTTTAATGATTTTTTTAAGATTTGTCCATAGATTCTTCGGTTCCAAATAAAAACTTGTTCATTATTAATAACAACCATTAGTCAAAAAAGTTGTGGTTGGGATAATCAATGAGTTCAATGTGATATTAATGAGTCCTAATTTGAATTTATGCAGATGTATGAAGGGGCCTCCTCCAGCTCCTCCGAAGGAGGAGAGCAAAATTTGGGATACGGTTATACTACTGCCAATCCAAAAAGTTATTCCCTAATAAAGCTAAGAAGTAATGTTATGAAAAAGGCAACCCACTGAAGCGGAGAGCTTACTCTGGGAACTTTTAAGGAATAAGTCTGTAGGTTATAAAATTCGAAGACAACATATTATAGGAGATTTCATAGTGGATTTTGTTTGTCTGAAGAAAAGGTTAGTCATAGAGGTAGATGGAAAAATACATGATCAACAAAAAGAATCCGATGCCATTAGAACCGAATATTTAAATCAATTAGGCTTTAAAGTGATCAGGTTCAAGAATGAAGAGATAATAGGTAATTCAAAATATATTCTTGAAAAAATAAGAAATTATTTGAATTATAGAAGTATTACTCAATTTTCCCCTCCTTCGGAGGGTTAGGGAGGCCGCCGAATACCCCCCTCACCATCGTCATTCTTGGCCACCCCCTCAATATCATTCCCTCAAACGGAGTATTTCTTCCCTTCGAGATAAACTTCATTCGATCCACTTTTTTTTCTTCCATCAAATCCACTAAAACTAAATCGGCTGGATGCCCTTCTTTCAATCTTCCTTGCCTAAGACCTGTGAGTTGAGCGGGATGCAACATCATCAACCTTATAACATCAATCAAAGGGATTCCTTGCTTAAAATGAAGCTCTGTAATGGTTGAGGCTAGCGAGGTCTCAAGTTGTGAAATACCAAATGCCGAAGTTTTTAAATCCTCAGTTTTATCTTGTTCTCGATGTGGGGCATGATCGGTCGCAATCAAATCTACTGTCCCGTCTTTTATCCCTTCAATGACCGCCAATCGATCTTCCTCGGCTCGGAGGGGGGGATTGACCTTGGCCAAACTCCCGACCTCTAAAACCCGCTCCTCCGTTAGGCTGAAATGATGAGGGGTGACATCACACGTAATGAGGTCAGAGTTTTTCTTGGCTTGGCGGATGAGTTCGATCGATTCCTTGGTAGAAACATGCGTG
>CAZNDI010000024.1:0-11989 GCA_964571805.1 uncultured Candidatus Peribacteria bacterium | reverse complement strand
AATGGTCCGTCGAAAACCTTATTCTGTGGTTCTTTTTGACGAGGTTGAAAAGGCTCACCCTGAATTCTTTAATCTGTTGCTTCAAGTCTTGGAAGATGGCTATTTGAGCGACGCCAAAGGCAAAAAGGTTGACTTCAGGAACACCATCATCATTATGACCAGTAACCTGGGAGCCAAACAATTAACGGATGAGGCTTCAAAAATCGGCTTCCATTTAGGAGGAGATAGTTTAAAAAAAGCCGAACAAGATTTTGAGGATCGCAAGGAACAAGTTTTGAAGGAAGTTAAAAATCACTTTCGTCCCGAATTCCTCAACCGTATCGATAAATTGATTGTCTTCAAACCCTTAAAGAGCGAGGATATTCAAAAAATTGTCCGCCTACAGATTGAAGACCTAAACAAGCGACTCTCTGAGAAAAATATTCAAATTCAACCGACGCAAAGGGCGGTGGAATTACTTGCAAAATTAAGTTATCAACCCGAGTATGGAGCTCGTCCCGTCCGACGGAAAATGCAGGATTTAGTGGAAGACCCCATTGCAGAACGCATTTTGGAGGGGAGCTTTGGAGATGGAACAAAAGTCATTATCGATCAAGACGGTGATAAAGAAGAATTCACTTTCACATCAGATCAAATGAATGAACCTGAACTCAAAGTTAAAATCAATGTGACCAAGAACAAATTGAAAAAGCAAATCGCTTAAAAAAACCCCTAGGCTTCGCCATGGCGAAGCCTAGGGGTTGGAAGCACTATAATCCTAATTCTCGCTTGATTCGCTCTGCCTCCTCTTCTTCAGCACTCCTCTGGGTGGCTTCTTCTTGCTGAGCCTGAACATCGTGCATCGAGCCGGCATGTTGTTTTTCGAGTTCTGCAATTTGATCTGCGTGCTTTTGTTCAAGTTCCGCGAATTTCCCTTTTTCCTCTTCAAATATTTTAATCAATTCATCAATCTGAAACTGGGAAAGTTGAGAAATAGCCTCAACAATCTTTCGTTTTTCATTGACGGTGAGTGAAATAGACCCGGCCAACAGCTCAATGAAAGCTTTCTCATCAAAGGTAGTATTTGGATGAGCTGGAATAGGCATCTGCAAGAGTGCGGCTGAATCTTGCTGGTTCTGGCTCGCATTTGCCACCAAATTGCTGACGTCCACATTCTCATCCATGATCCCACTCAGATTGCTGCCGCCTTGCTGGCCGGCCGGAGGTGTAGGTGGAGCTGGAATGGGTGGTGGTGGAGGCGTGGGGACTCCTTGGCTGGACTGCCCTTGAGAATTATCATCACTTTGACCCCCTTGTCCTGTTTGACTATTGGGATCTTGAGAATTAGGGTCTAATGGATCATTCATTTTTTTAAAGTTACTATCGAGGCCTATTTTAGCATGAAGCTTATAAGACGGGCAAATCGTAAAGACGCAATCGTAAAGACGCAAAATCTTGTGTCTTTACGATTTTACTTTTTAATCAATGATAAAAACTCGGAAGCTGCTTTTTCCCATGAAAATTTGGCTGCCTGCTTAAAGCCCTTTTCAATCAATTGCTTTCTCAAAACCTCATCTCGATGAATCTTGTGCATGGCCTGCTTAAGTTCGCTGGGCTCATTTGGATTGATGAGTAAGGCTGCATCACCGGCAACCTCAGGCATAGAAGTGGCGTCTGAAGTCACCACAGGAGCCCCACATTGCATGGCCTCCAAAATAGGTAATCCAAATCCTTCATAAAAAGAGGGAAAGAAAAATCCTTGAGAATACTGGTATAAAAGGGCTTTATCTTCCTCATCAATAAAACCAGGGAAATGGATTTTTGGATGCTCCGTGAGCTTGAGGGAAGAAAAAATTTCGGGATACTTTTTTCCTGCCACCACCAAACTGACTTCGGCATCTGTTTCACTTTGCCATTCAATGTAGCTTTGAATGACTCCCATCGTATTTTTTCGGGGCTCAAGGGTTGAAAGGCAAAGAAAATATTCTTTGGGCAAATTATATTTTCTCTGAATCAACTCAAACCCCCGGGGTAAATCGAGGGGCTTTAGTTTTTTAGAAGCAGCCTCCAAAATGACTTCAATTTTTTCTGCGGGTACACCATATTCCTGGACCAATTGTTTTTTGGTGAACTGACTGACAGCGATGATTTTATCGGATTCCAAAGCCTCTTTTTTGGGCCTTAAAATTTTGTGCCACAATCGAGTTTTGAATGAAAAGGAGTGTTTAAAATCCTCAAAAGAAAGGTCATGAAACGTGGTGATTTTTTTGCAGTGCCGAGAAACCGGAGCAGGGCGGGGGTCAGTGACCCACAAAAGGTCTATTTTTCCTCCAATGAGCTGGTCAATTTTAGGCCATCTCAAAAAACTGATCAGAAGATTATAAATACGACTTGGAATGCGAGTTTGAACCAACTTTACATTCGGATAATGAATCGGAAAATGACTCGTATCAATCGTCTTGAAGGCGTTGTACCAGACCACATAGTCGTTGACCGAATCTTGCTCAAAAATAGCCTCCAACATCGAGAGAATATAAACTTCTACTCCACTAATTTTGCCAGACATGAGAGGGCGAATATCGATGGCTATTCTCATTCTTACAGAATTTTAAATTAAAAAGATTGGATTGGATTAAAATTTATCATTTAAAGTTTAATACTGAGTGGTGCCCCTGGAGGGAATCGAACCCCCATCACCGGTTCCGAAGACCGATACTTTATCCGTTAAGCTACAGAGGCAAATCAATCTTTTCTACACGTTAAAATAACTTTTATCCTAGCTTTTAGCAATCTTTTTAATCAAATCAGCTATAAATTTTGATATAGCAAGCGTCGCTTTGCATTGGCGGTTCTTTTTTGAGAGCACTCTACACTACACCCGCCATTCATCCTATCGTCACAAGCTTCACAACAAATGATTTGCTTGTTGCATTTTGCATTACAACAATTCACAAAACGAGCCACTTTTGTCCCACAGTGATAGCACTCACTGATCACAGTCGGGTTGACTGTATTGACTGGAACATGCACCCTTCGATCGAAGACATACATGGTTCCTTCAAAATTTTTCCCTCCCACCACATCGCCATAGCGTTGGATGCCTCCATGAAGTTGACGGACATTTTTGAATCCCTTTCCCTTTAAGAACGCAGAAGCCTTTTCACACCTCACTCCTCCCGTACAATAAGTCACCACAGGTTTATCTTTGAGGGATTCAATTTCTTTGACCGCTTCGGGAAAATCTCGAAAGTTGTCAATATCGAAATAAATCGCATCCTTAAACTTACCAATACGAGCCTCATACTCGTTACGGGCATCTACAATATAAAACTCTTCCCCCTTTTCATATAAATCTAAAAGTTCTTGAGGCTCAATGTAATCGGCCTTGTCTTCCAAGCGGACATCCTCTTCCCTTTTTTTGAGTCCCAAGGTCACAATTTCATCTCGCACAACCACTCTGAGCTTAGGAAAAATTTCATGCTCTGTGTCAGAAATTTTCCACTCCACCGGACCAATTTCAGGATTTGCCTCAGTGAATTTTATATACTCGTCCATCACCTCAGCCTCACCGACGACCGTGCCATTGATCCCCTCCTCGCTCACAAGAATTCTTCCTTTAATATTCCTAACCTCACAAAAAGCACGTTGCTCATTCATGAGCTGTTTAGGATCCTTTATAACAATATATTTGTAGTAGAGTAGAACCTTCATCTTGAATGATTAATTTAACCTGGCCTTCCATTGATAATTAACGGACCCTGCCTCGCTCTTGCCAGAGGGCCAACAAAGGACTGGCAATAAAAATAGAGGAATATGTTCCAACCACAATTCCAATGAGGAGCGCAAAGACAAAATGATGAATGGCAGGTGAACCCCAAATATAGAGAGCCATGAGGGGGAAAAATACGGAAAGTGAAGTGTTGATCGAGCGTGCCATGGTTTGATTGAGTGAAACATCGGCCACATCGCCAAAGGTATCATCACGGCCTTGTTTCTTGAGGTTTTCACGAATTCGGTCAAAAACTACAATCGTGTCGTGGACTGAAAAACCAACGATAGTGAGAAGAGCAGTGATAAAAAATGCATTTATTTCATAGCCCAATAACGCAAAGATGCCTAATGTGATGATAACATCATGAAAGAGAGCAATAATGGCCGAAAATCCGAATTTCCATGCGCTGACTTTTTTAGGGACCTTTCTAAAGGCAAAGGCAATGTAAACGACAATGGCAATCAAGGCAATGATGAGGGCGACCAGAGCCTTCTGTTTCAATGTCTCACCGACTTTTGGCCCAATGGTATTGAAACGAACGACATCAAAATTGCCTATTTTTTCTTTAATAGAAGCTGTCACAGCCTGGAACTGGGCTTCAGACATGTCTTTGCTTTGGACAATATAGTCCCCGTCACTAGTTGTTGTGATTTGACTGACGCTTTTAGGATAGGCTGCGTCAATAGCGTTATTGAGGGATTGGGGGTCTAGCTTTACCCCTTCATCAAAATTAACTTCAAGCAAACTTCCCCCCGTAAAATCGATCCCGTAAACCAAGGGACTGCCAAATTGTTTATAATTGAGCACCATCCCTACCACTCCGGCCAAAATGACTAAAATGGAAATCGTAAACCAGAGTTTTGTATACTTGATGAATTTCATTGTAAGGTTTGAAAATTGAAAATTAAAGATTGAAAATTAGATGTCGAGATTCTTTACTTTTTTGGCATGAGTCTGAATGAATTTGCGACGTGGAAGGACTTCTGCTCCCATGAGAGTGTCAAACGTGGCATCAGCGATTTCAGAATCTTGGATCGAAACCTTCATCATCATGCGTCGTTCAGGATCCATAGTGGTTTCCCAGAGTTGATCGGGGTTCATTTCACCCAACCCTTTATATCGTTGCAAAGATATACGAGGTTGCTTATTGGCTTTCACTTCCACTTCTTCTTGAGCTTCGATTTCTTCATCAGAAAGGTCTAACTCGTCGGTCAACTCGTCTGCCCCCCATTCTTTGAGGATGCTAAATTTGTCTTCGTCGGAATAGGCATACTTAACAGCCTTTCCTTTCGCTATTTTATAAAGAGGGGGCTGAGCAATATAAAGATAGCCCGCTTCGATGATGGGTTTCAAATAGCGGAAGAAAAAAGTGAGCAGCAAAGTGCGAATGTGAGAGCCATCAACATCGGCATCGGTCATGATCACAATACGATGATAACGCACTCTTTCCAATTCAAAGGTCTCACCAATTCCTGTTCCTAGAGCAATGATCAAGGATTTGATTTCATTGTTGCCCAACATTCGGTCTAAACGGGCTTGTTCGACGTTTAAGATTTTACCACGAAGGGGTAAAATAGCTTGCTTGAAGCGATCTCGACCTTGCTTAGCACTTCCTCCGGCAGAATCACCCTCCACAATATATATTTCAGATTCCGCTGGATCTTTTGAGGTGCAATCCGCCAATTTTCCGGGAAGCGTCATGCCTTCTAAAGCTCCTTTTCGGAGCACGGTTTCACGCGCAGCCCTCGAGGCCAAGCGAGCCCGTGCGGCCAACATGCCTTTGGCGATGATGGCTCTCGCATCATTGGGATTCTCCTCCAAAAACTCCGTCAATTTTTCATTGAAGACAGATTCTACGGCCGTTCTGATTTCTGGATTTCCAAGTTTTGACTTTGTCTGACCTTCGAACTGAGGGTCCGTCAGCTTGACCGAAATCACAGCAGTCAAGCCTTCACGAACATCCTCGTTGGTCATATTGTCATCTTTTTCTTTTAGAAAACTCTTGGCTCGAGCATAAGCATTGACCGAGCGCGTTAGGGCAGAGCGGAAACCTGTCAAATGCATACCTCCTTCGGTGGTGTGAATGTTATTCGCAAACGTGATGATATTTTCATTGTAAGTCCCTGTATATTGCATCGCAATTTCAATGTGAGCTTCAGGAACTTCCTTTTCAATATAGATGACATTTCCAATCGGTTCTTTGTTCTGATTGAGATGGGCAACATAAGATTGCACCCCCCCTTCAAAATAAAAGCTGTATTTGTAAGCTGATCCCTTAGGGACAATTCCCTCGTGCTTGCCTTCTCGCTTGTCTTCAAAAGAAATGGTGACGCCCTTGGTTAAATAGGCTTGCTGGCGGATGCGCAGCAGGATGGTTGGCGCATCGAATTCAACGGTTTCAAAAATGGTGGGATCAGGCCAAAAGGTAATGGAGGTTCCGGTTGATTCTGTGGTTCCTACCTCCTTTACATCGGACTCTGCCACGCCCATTTTATACTCTTGTCGGTAAATTTTCCCATTTCTTCTGATTTCAGCCAAAATTTTGGTAGAAAGGGCGTTCACAACTGAGGCTCCGACGCCATGCAGCCCCCCAGAAACTTTGTAGCCCGAAGCCTCTCCTCCAAATTTACCCCCGGCATGAAGCACGGTTAAAATGGTTTCTAAGGCTGACAAACCCGTTTCCTTGTGCTTGTCGACAGGAATCCCCCGCCCATTGTCTGTCACAGTCATGCTGCCATCTTCATTGAGAGTGAGAAGAATATCGTTACAATGGCCCGCTATGGCTTCGTCGATGGAGTTGTCAATGATTTCCCAGGCCAAATGATGGAGTCCCCGGACGTCAGTGGTTCCAATGTACATTCCAGGCCGCTTTCGGACGGGCTCCAACCCCTTGAGCACTTGGATACTGTCCGCTGAATATTGTTGTTTTTTGTCTGTCATTAAAGTGGTTTATTTCAAATCGCCTCGAGAATTTTAGAGGAATTTATAGGGAAGATCAACTCGAACTGAGTTGAGAATTTTGCTTGCCAAATTTTAGCCCAGCTCAGGAGTTTTTTACTTTGAGTGAACTCCCTCCAGTCCTACAGAAGCTAAGAGACCTCCCCCCCTCCGAAGGGGGGGAAAGATTAGGTTGTATATTCATCCCCTTAATATTCCCCTCCTTCGGAGGGTTAGGGAGGCCTCCATCAAGGAATTAAGGATTAATAGTATAAAAGCCCCTCCCTGAGGAGGGGTTGGGGAGGTCTGCGATGAAAAGCCCCTCCCTGAGGAGGGGTTGGGGAGGTCTGCGATGAAAAGCCCCTCCCTGATCTGAGGGAGGGGTTGGGGAGGTCTGCGATGCGAGATTGAGGACTGCCCTTGATGAACAAACTTTTTACTCTTGTTCAAAAAATTTATTCAACTCTTCGACCTTATTTAAGGCTTCCCATGGAAATTCTGAGCGTCCAAAATGACCATAAACAGCCGTCTGCTTGTAGATGGGTCGTTTGAGGTCAAAGGTGGTAATGATGCCTGCAGGCGTCATGTCAAAAATTGAACGAATGGCCGCTTCAATTTTTTCGTCGTCCTTTTTGCCCGTACCAAAAGTAGTCACATGAACTGAAACGGGCTCAGGATAACCGATAGCATAAGCCAGTTGCACTTCACATTTTTCGGCCAAACCGGCCGCCACAATGTTTTTAGCTATATAGCGCGCCATGTAAGCCCCTGAACGATCTTGTTTGTTGGGCACCTTTCCACTGAAGGCCCCTCCTCCGTGTCGCCCCATGCCCCCATAAGTGTCCACGATGATTTTTCGCCCGGTCATGCCCGTGTCCCCTTGCGGCCCCCCAATGACAAACTTGCCGGTTTCATTGATGAGAAATCGAGTTTCAGGCGTCAAATAATCCGCACAAATGGGCTTGATGACATGTTCTATGATGTCTTCTCTAATTTTTTCATAAGGGATATGGTCGTCATGTTGGGCGGCAATCACGACCGTTTCGACAGAAACCGGCTTATCATCGATATATTCCACGGTGACTTGGGTTTTTCCATCGGGTCGTAAATAAGGGATGGTTTTGTTTTTGCGCACCTCCGCCAAACGCCTCGCCAATTTGTGGGCCAAGGTGATGGGAAGGGGCATAAGTTCGTCAGTTTCACGGCAGGCATAACCCATCATGATACCTTGATCCCCTGCCCCCTGAGCCTTGTGTTGGGATTTTTCTGCATCCTCACCTTGGGCGATGTCGGGACTCTGTTCATGAATGGCATTGAGGACGGAACAACTTTTATAATCGATGCCATAGTCCGAGTTGTCGTAACCAATGTCACGGAGGGTTTCACGAACAATTTTTTGGATGTCTACATACGTTTTAGTGGTGATCTCCCCTCCCACAAGAACCAAACCTGTCGTGGTATAAACCTCACAACAGCAAGCCCCCTCGGGATCATCTTTCAAAACAGCATCGAGCACGGCATCTGAAATTTGGTCACAGAGTTTATCGGGATGCCCCTCGGTCACAGACTCGGAAGTGAAGTAGTATTTACTCATGGAATTGAAGTTAGGAATTTGGAGTCATGCCTCTTCGCAATAGAAATGCTACAAATGTGAAGTTGAAACATTTCTTTGCTACGAAGTATTAACTTATTTATATATTTTTACGCTGCAAGCTACAAAACACTACGTTGCAATTTTGTATCACTTACTCAAAATTAGGATATCTTGGTAAGAAAGAGGGTTTTCTCGGCCTGACCAAGCGCCATACAAGATTTTTTCGATTCGCAAACCTGCTTTTTCTACGGCAGCATGAAGCCAATTTTCGACGTAGCCAATTTCAGCTTCGGGCATGTTTTTGTGAGAATAGAAGGAATAGTCATCAGACTTATATTTTAAATCACAACTGGCGGTCTGATCGACAATATTCTTGTGGGCCAATTCATCAATGACAAAAAAGGTCACCATGGCTTTGCCTTCGGGTTTGAGCACTCGGCTGATCTCTTTCAAGTAATGCTCAGAATCGTGGGTGAGGAGGTGGGTAAAAACTGAGGTAGCAAAAACGAAATCAAAAAAATCTTGGGTGTAAGGAAATTTGAATTCCGATGGACTGAGTAGGCCCTTCTCATTGTAGTATTTGTTGAATAAATCGACGTATTCAAAATGAAAATTGGAATGCTTTTTAGAGAAATGCTCTTGGCACCATTTGACGCCTCTTTTGTCGATATCAAAGCCGTGGTAAGCCCCCTGAGGAGAGAGATAATCGGTAAAAGGAATGGCCATTCGACCTACCCCAGATCCAATATCTAAAATTCTGTGCTCGGGTTGGACGCCTCCTATTTGAGGATCAGTGAAATAGTTAAAAAATTCTTGAGAAACTTTTAAAAAGTCCTCACTTCCCACGAAATTGAGCCGTCGAGGAGGGAGATTGGGGTCTCTTTTTCCTGTCATGTGATCCTTCAAATCTAAAACAGAATGATAGCCGTATTTTAGGGCTTTTTTAAGGGGGACAGGAGTGAGGTATTTGACGATACGCTTGAAATTTTTCATTTTGTGGATTCCTAAAATAGACAGATGAATGCTACCTTATAATTTGTTTTATACCAATTTAAATTGAGGGAATTAATAGCGGTAGTGATCAGGCTTAAACGGACCCTTGACCGGCACACTGATGTATTCAGCCTGTTCAGGGGTCAGCACTTCAAGCTTGACTCCAATTTTTTCCAGATGCAAACGAGCCACTTCTTCATCAAGTTGTTTGGGAAGCATGTAGACTCCCGGGGGATATTGATCACTTTTGGTGAAAAGTTCAATTTGAGCGAGAACTTGATTGGTGAAGCTAGTACTCATTACAAAACTGGGATGACCTGTCGCACAGCCTAAATTGACCAATCGCCCTTCAGCCAGAAGGATAATTTCCTTCGATTTCGAAGCGGAGAGCGGTGAGCGGTGAGCGGTGAGCCCTTGTTTTTTTTGCTCCACGCTCTCCGCTCCACGCTCTCCGCTAATTTTTAAATTATATTTATCAACCTGAGGCTTAATATTGGTCACCGTGGCATTTTCTTTAAGCCAGGCCACATCAATTTCGTTGTCAAAATGCCCGATGTTACATACGATGGCCTGATCTGGCATCATTTCAAGATGCTTTCCGGTGATGACACGATGATTGCCCGTGGCGGTCACAAAAATATTTCCCAAGGATGCAGCTTCATCCATCGGCATGACTTGATACCCCTCCATTGCAGCTTGCAGAGCGTTGATGGGGTCGATTTCGGTGACAATCACTCGAGCCCCCATGGAACTCAGGGCTTTGGCACAGCCCTTTCCCACATCTCCATAGCCTGCCACGACAGCCACCTTACCAGCAATCATAACATCGGTCGCTCGTTTGATACCATCGATCAAACTTTCGCGGCACCCATATAAATTATCAAATTTAGATTTAGTGACCGAATCGTTGACATTGATGGCCGGAATCGTCAATTCACCCCGCTTCATCATTTCATAAAGGCGGTGCACTCCTGTGGTCGTTTCTTCCGTTACCCCTTTGATGTCCTTGAGGAACTGAGGGTACTTTTTGTAGATAAGTTCTGTCAGATCCCCTCCGTCATCGAGAATCATGTTGGGCCCTAAGCCATCTTTAAAAATCAGGGTTTGTTCCACACACCACCAATAGTCCTCTTCCGATTCTTCTTTCCAAGCAAAGACGGGAATCCCCTTTTGAGCAATAGCAGCCGCGGCGTGATCTTGGGTGGAGAAGATGTTGCAGGAGCTCCAACGGACGTCTGCGCCTAATTCGATGAGGGTTTCAATGAGGACTGCGGTTTGAATGGTCATATGAATGCAACCTGCAATGCGAGCACCTTGCAAGGGCTTTGTTTTTCCATATTTTTCTCGAAGTGACATGAGCCCTGGCATTTCTTGTTCGGCCAATTCGATTTCTTTTCGGCCAAAATCGGCTAAGGTGAGGTCTTTTACTTTAAAATCTGTTTTCAAAGGGGAATACGTTAATAATTAATCGTTTTATGCACTTGCCCTACTTTAAAACAATCAAAACAAGAAATAAAGCTAGTATTGTATAAATCGACGAGAAATGATATAATTAGAAGATTTATTTCGCATAATTTAAGATAAAAATGGACCCCAACATTAATAATATTTTAGAAGCCAGTGAAAAAATAGTTTGGGAAGGAGTGATCAACCGGAAGGTTCTGGCCGTCAATTTCATCATCGGTATGATTGTTGTTTCCGCCTTGTCGTATTATCTCTTTCAACAGGAAATCATTCATTACACTTCAAATGATGTACCCAAAACGGTGAGTGGTGTTTTCTTAGCTAAAATTGTCTTTCCTGTGGGATTGGCCTTTTCTTTGTTGGCTTATTTTTCTAGAAAGGTAAAAGCTTATGCCATTACTTCCAAAAGAACAATCATCAAGTCGGGGTTGATCGGGACTGATTTTCAATCAATTGTTTTTGATCAAATTAAGAATGTTTTTGTTTCGGTGGGGATTATGGGGAAGATTTTCAATGTGGGAACGATCAAGATTGATTTGGGGCAAACCGAAACCCACACCACAAGTTCAAATAATGGGAGAAGTAGCTCTACAAGCACGAATCCCGTGTATGAAACTTTGAGCGATATCGACAACCCATATGAAGTTTACAAATATTTTCAACAAACGCTGGAGGGACGAAAAGAGAGTTTGTATTCGGGTGCCGCTTATAAAGAATCGCATCCGGAGGGGTTTGAAAAATCCTAAAAGATCCTAGTAATCAATAAAAAACCCTGTAGGTCCACTCCATGGAGTGGACCTACAGGGTTTTGATACGGGTTTTTGAATAGAATTTGGTATTATACTGTTAGTTTTTAATGTATCTCTCAAAATCATCCAGATCGATTTTATGATTCTGAGTCCCCTTCTGCATAACACACTTCGCCGCCAACCAAGCCCCGATTTGAGCGGATCTTTCAAGGGGATGATCATTCTTAAGGCCATAAATTAAGCCCGCCCGATACGCGTCCCCGGCTCCCGTAGGGTCTACAGGATTTTCGACTAAAACCGGGGGAATTTCTAAAACTCCTTCTTTTGAGATGATTCTTGACCCCCTCTCCCCCAAAGTGATGATCAACTGGGTCACATGATATAAAACAGATTCCTCTGTCCACCCTGTTTTTTGTTTGATGAGCTCCCACTCATAATCATTGGCAATCAAAATATGAGCTTTCTGAATGAATTGGATCAACTCTTCTTTGGAGAAAATAG
>CAZNDI010000023.1:0-12487 GCA_964571805.1 uncultured Candidatus Peribacteria bacterium | reverse complement strand
AGAAAAAGGAAGAAAAAAATGAGGGAAATGAAAATGTTGAAACCGTCGAAGCAGGTGACATTCTTGACGCTCAGCGGTTTATGACCACCTTTCAAGCTTTAGTAGCCATACATTATGTTGAAAACTCGGAGGATAAAGATATTAAGCCTAAAATGATTGTGGCTTTTGAGCATCTATCCAACAACAAAATTTCGACTGTTTTAGAGGCTTATAAGAAAGCTGTGGAAAACAGTCAAACTAAAATAGGTTTTTCAGAGTTGGGCTTAGAAGAAAATGTAGACATGAGTCCCGAAGCGCTCTTCCAAGTGGGAGTAGTGCTTAGTAAAGCCTTTGATTATTTCAAAAAGAGATTTCCTGCGGCCACGGTTGAAAATCTTACCGTTAAAGAATTTATCTTAAAATTAAGCAGTGATCCGGCTTTGGCCATCACCAATAAAATGCAGGCTTCGATGGAGGAGAAATTCAGACAATTAAAAATTGGTTCTCCCGGGGATTTAAAAAATAGCGCCGAGCAAATTTTTGAAAGCGAGGCTATTGGGGAAGTTATAGAAGAAAATAAGGCCATTTTTATTGAACATCTGGCTGTAAAATATGGCATAAAAATGGAAACCTTTACTTTGACTGAAAAGGCTCAATTCATTTTCAATATGGGAGAAATTTACGCAAAAGGAGGCCATATGTTGAATTTGGAGCGAGGCTCAATTGAAACAGCTGTAAAAGAAAGACCTGCCAGTCCTAAAGTAACCGAAGCCATGATTAAGTTTTGGGAAGAATTACAAAAGAAAACCGAGCCTTTACTGGAAAAATGTAAAGAACATTATGATATTAGACGTCCTGATAATGAAAGGTATGATCAAATTCTCTATAAAAACTTGGATTTTAAGATGTTGAAGTTTAGCGATGGGCTTCAACTCGCCCTGCTTTCAGATGGGATCAATTTTGATGAAGCTTCGGGTGAAGAAGGGGTGGGTCAAATGAAAGAGGTCTCTATGGTTTATTTGATGGCCCGGATTCTCAAAAAAAGAAACCCTGAAGCTTATCCTTATTACATTTCAAACTTAATTGATCTATCTACCGAAGGAAAATTAGAGTTCAAAATGAACCCTCGTTTTGCAGTTATTGCGCCGTATTTTAATCGATTATTTGGCTTATTAATAGGGAAAGCTGAAGGATGGATTAAAAGTTTCGACACTATGCTAATGGGCTTGAGTAATTTAAACGATGATCCGGAAAAAATTAGAAAAATCGCCGAAATGGATTGGTGTGAATTTAGTCCAAAATTAATGAAATCTACTGTCAAAGAAACCTATCAAATTCCTCGAGAATTGTTTTTGACCCTTTGCGAAAATTTTCCTGACCTCATGCAAGTTCCCACTTCCGGAGAAAATGTTATGGAAATGATTTTGGCCCTTGGTGGAACGTTAATTATGACCAGACGAGAAGATGAAAATGTAGGCTTGGTTTGGTTGGCAGGAAAATACTACTTTTTCAAACCTGCTGGCACTCTTTTGGATTCCACCGCCGCCCTGACAACTCAAGGACTGGGAGTGGCCAGCAAGACATACTTACTTGGTACAGCCCCGTTTATTGTGATTGGAGCCGCAGCAGGATTCAAAAGGGGGTTAACCTCGGGTCCAGTAGCCGCAGGCATTTCAATGCTAAAAGGCGCTGGACGTGGAGCTACAGCCCCAATCAGTATGCCTATTGCAGGTTATAGAGCTGGGAGAGGCGTGGTTCGTTATACCAATCGTTGGTTTGTAGACCGATTCAAATTTGGAGGCGGAAATTCGGTAACCCTTGAAAGAAGTTTGAGATTATTTTTGGAATATAGTGATAAAGCCCCTTCTTTGGGTGGAACTTTACAGGATCAATTAGAATCAGTGTGGGATCAATTTCGAGGTACTAAATCCCCTAAAGAAGCAGTTTTCCAAGTGAAAAGGCGGTTATATGGAGATTTGTATGAAGAGGCGCGCGTACGATGGGGGAAAAATTTTGCTAGAGATTACAACAATTTTTTTGATCTCAACCCTCAACGACAAAGAATTTCTTACGCAGAGTTAAATAGAAGAAATCTTGCTGAAAGAGGCATAAGTTTAAGAGCTATTGACCCCCGAAATGTGGCTGAAATTAATGATGAAATTGTCACTAAAGCCGAACACATGGAGAAGGCGACTTTTGAGCTACGTCAATTGAAAGATATTGAAAAGCTAGATGAAAAGGCTTTCATGGACAAATTAAAAACAATTTTTGATGCAGATGAATTTGCAGCCCTTGAAGCCCGCGCTAAAAAAATTGGCCCTGTCAAATTTAGAAAAGCGGTCACGGCCTTGGCTAAGGAAAGGGTACGAGGCTTTGTAGGCGTCGCCTCTCCAACTCTTGAATCCCCTTCCAAAAAACTCACCACCCCCACTCGATTAAGAAACGGGCAATATCGTTACATGGGAGAGAAATTCCCTCTGGAAGCATCGGATGAAGCCAAATTAGTAGGTTTGGTCGACGAAGCCAGGGAAACTGAACTTAAAAAAATTCTGGATGAAAAATGGAATACGCCTCAACCCCTCAAAGACGGGCCAGCGGGTAAAATGTACCGCTATCGAGGAGGCAACTTTGTGATCAATGACGCAGAAATCACAGCTTCAGGAGGGCTCACCGAGGCTATTGAAGCGAAATATGCTCAAAGCATTCAGATTAGCGAGATTCGAAACGTCGACATCACTAAAAAGTGGACCACTCCCGAATCGATTGAAGACCTTGCCGATGGAAAAAAATTCCGTTACCGAGGCAGTGAATTTGCTCTGACGGAGGCTGAGCTATCGGGTAAGGACGCGAAGCAAATTGCCGAAGCCATCGAAAGCAAATTTACAGGTGATACAAGGTTAGCAGGACCAAAAAACAAAATCGTCCAGGAATTCAAAATTGGACCCGACTGGATTCAACCTGCAGAAACGGATGAGGCTTTGAATGCGGCAAGAAAGAGTGTTTTAGAGGCAAGAAAAGCGGCGGGGCTCAAGTTTGAACACCTCGATTTTAGCAATTCTAAAGTCCTCAAATACTTCCCCGTGCTTCAACAAATGTTTGGCCCCAGTGTTGCGGCGGTCATGGTTTATAACTTGGAAACTAGCCCCGATAAGCGTAAAGCTGTGGCAGAAACAGCCATGGGTTTCGCTGCCTTTATGGGAGGCATGAAAGCAGGCGAAAGAGCCACTCGTAATTTCAACCCAAAAACTGTCATGGGGCAGATTGGAAAGAAGGGCGCAGTCGTTCTCACAGGTATTTTAAGCGCCATGGAGCTCACCGAACCTCTTGGAAGCATCTTGGACGACATGGTTCCGAAATTTGCTGGGGACCAACAACTGTCTCTTGAGTTCATTAGTTTATTTGAAAAATCGGCGATTTCTAGCGCCACACTTCAAGCCCTCACTCGATTAGAAGGCAAAGTTTTAGAAAAAGGCCTTCAAAGCAAAGGCTTACAATCACTTTCTAAAATTCTCGCTAAAAAAGTTGAAAATTCTGTTTGGACAAAAGTACATAGATTTGCTGGCTCTGGTTTTGTAAAGAAGGTTGGGGCTAAAATGGGCCTTCGAGGCGCGATCCTGGCTGCGACCGTGGCTGATGATGCCACCGTAATTGGAGTCTTGGATGACTTTGTGGCCGTAGGAATGGCTGCCTGGATGGCCAAGGACCTTTATGATCTTGCCGATTTAACCAATAAATCTTGGAAAATCAATGCAGCCATGGAAAAATTGAATAAAAAGCCGATCAAAAATATTGATGGGGCTGATGTTATTTCACAAAAAGCCATTGAAGCTGCTTTGGCCAATTCCACCAAATCTTTGGAAGAAATGACGGATGACGAAAAAATGGATTTCATTCGGTCGATGACAGATATTCGGATCAAAATCACGCGAGAAGGGGCTTCAGATAAGGAAGAGGAAATATATCGATTTGTAAACGGAGAAGTATTTTCCACCACCATCAAAACAGAGTCGGGAGAAATTCTAGAACTCTCTGATGAAGAGCTCAATCAAGACATTCCCACCGATGCCCCCCAAGAATTCAAGCCTTTTGAAATCGACTACAATTTGCCCACTGCACAATTGCAGGCCACGTATCGCCTTGCAATTTTGTACACCAAAAGTGAATGTGAATGGACCAAAATGGATTATGAATATATTGACGACAAAACTCTCCTTATCAAGCGTCTGGACGGCTCACAACAAACAAAAATCACCCGATCGGGAAATAAGTGGTCAGTGGAAGGCAATAGTGAAGGAAATGACCTCTTTCAAGCCGTTGCTTTAGCAAATTTAAAGAATAGAGTGCAAGGCATCATCGAAAAAGAAGGTCATGTAGGAGGAACGAGTCGGCCGTTTTCAATCGACGGAGAAAGTATTGATTTCGACAGAAGTGGATGGAGTCCTACCAACGTGTTTGATTTAGCAATTATTTCTCGCGAAGACTGGCTCGGCTTTTATGACAAAAATTGGCTTGGATAAAAGAGCTCTCGTCAACATGCTCAACAATTGGTACCAAAAAGAAGGAAGATCCGTTGCCATGGCAGCCTAAACCCACAAACTTAAAATTCAGTCTTTTTTCGTCTTCCATCGTCTCCAAAAAAGCGAAAATAAACCTCTTTGACCTTTTCGAAGGTATTGTGAAAAATAGAACTGAGGACCTGCTTGAGGGTTCTTATTTTAGCGATGCTGGCGTTGTACTCTTGAGCCCCACCCGTGGTGACCGTTTTTTTGAGTGAAGCCGCTTTTTTCAATTCATCTTTAATTTGAAGCTGAATGGCAGTGCGGATTTTTCGGATCATCACTTCCTCTGTGGGCAAGCCTCGACGCATCAGACTTGAACGAATTTGAGCCTGGGCTTGATCATCGTCGTCAGACTGAGTCGCTCCTGAACCTTGGCCCAAATCCCCCTTCTTGTCTTCTCGATTGCGCTCCGAAATTTGCTCACTGGGCGCCTCCATGCCGGCCATCACGTCCGCCACCTCTCCCTGCACCTGCCCCGCTTGCTCCATCACCTTGGCCATGCCCTCAGAACGCCTTTCTGTGTCTTTTTTGGAGATCAAATCATCGACCGTCTCCACAGGAGCAGGTTGCTTTTTGATGGCCTCTTTGTTTGGATCAGTTGGAGTCAACTTTTGAGCGGTAAGCGGTAAGCGGTGAGCGGTGAGCGGTGAGCGGTGAGCTTTTTTCGAAGCACTTAAAGCTCACTATCAACATTTTCCTTTTATAAAAATTTCTTATTCAGTGTCTCCAATTATAGCATTAAATCTTGTCATTATAAAGGCGGATTGATAGGATGGGCATAATGAAAACTTTATATTCTTCCACTTTTTTGTCTGTTGTGCTGGGCTTTTTGATTCTTTTGGATCAATCCGGCAAATTGACAGGTCAATTTATTGAACGGGTAGAATCACAAGAAGAGACTCCGTTCAGAACCATTGTTGAGCGCCCCGACCTCCTCGTACAGGAGGATGGAAAGGTTCATGTCGATGTTTTTACGGCTTTTACTTGTCAAAATTGTAGAAATTTTGGCTTGGGGACAACCAAAGAACTACAACAAACTTACGGAAAAGATGAGAAAATCGATTTAAAGATTCATCTGACCGCCAATAAAGAAGATGAAATGGATGTTTTAGCGACCAAGGCCGCTCAGTGTGCCGGGGATCAACAGAAATTCAGTGAAATGCTTCAAAAGCTGTATGAAATGGAAGCGATCACTGCAGAAGAAATTGCAATAAAAGCAGAAGAAATCAAATTGGATCAAACAGCTTTTGATGATTGCTTAAAGGGTGAGGGAGTGAATTCAGAAATCGATGAAGCGCTGAAAGAAAAAGAAGCTCAAAAAATTGATATGATTCCCAGTACTTTGGTGGATAATACCCTGTTGATTGGGGCTCATCCCGTGGAGAATGTGGAACGGGAAATAAGACAAAACTTGTAGGTATTTAACTGGTAACTGGTAAGTAAATTTCACTTACAAACTTACAAGTTAAATACTTAAACACTTACTAAATATGGATTGCATTTTCTGTAAAATCATCAAGAACGAGGTGCCCAGTGAAAAAGTTTTTGAGAATGAAGACCTCATTGCTTTTAAAGACATCCATCCTAAGGCCAAAATTCATTTATTGATTGTACCCAAAAAGCATATTCCCACTATTAACGATTTAAATGAGAGCGAGGGAGACGAGATACTTGTGGGCAAGATGATGTTAGTCGCTCGGGACTTGGCTAAGGAAAAGGGGTTGAGTGGCTACAATCTTCAATTTAATGTGGGGAAATCGGCGGGACAGGAAGTGTTTCATATTCATTTACATTTGATTTCTAAGGGGTGACCCTCCCAGCCTCCCCCCAAGGGGAGGAGCAAAATATAGTAATAACTTAAGGCCAAATTTTGCCCTCCTCCTTGGGAGGAGCTGGAGGAGGTCACTTAAATCATGAAAGGCAATCTCTACATCGTCGCCACGCCTATTGGCAACCTCTCTGACTTCACCTTTCGGGCGAAGGAGACTCTGGAAACTGTGAAACTGATTGCCTGTGAAGACACGCGTCACACGGGGATTTTGCTGAAACATTACAATATTCAGACGCCTAAACTTTCGTTTCATAGCCACAGTGGACAAGCAAAGATTGATAAGATTATGGACTATTTGAACCAAGGGGACGACGTGGCCTTGGTCTCTGATGCGGGGACACCGGGGATTTCGGACCCGGGCTACAATTTGGTTCAAGCGGCTTTGGAGAATAAAGTGGTGGTGATTCCGATTCCGGGGGCTTCTGCGGTCATTACTGCCCTTTGTGCCAGTGGACTTCCGACGGACAAATATTTATATTTAGGCTTTCTACCGGTCAAAAAAGGTCGTCAGACGATCTTCAAAAAAATTGCTGAGGCAGAACATACGGTTGTGTTCTACGAATCCCCTCACCGCCTTATTAAAACCCTCACACAATTGAAAGAACACCTCAAGCCAGAGGCAAACGTAACGGTGGCGAAGGAACTGACCAAGATTTATGAAACGTTTTATCGAGGGACTCTAGACGAGGTCTTAAAGATGATGCCGGAAAATATCAAAGGAGAATATGTGGTGATGATTAATTCTGACTTCAAGTGAGTCAGAAAGTTAAAAAAACATTAAGATTGATATATGTGCCTTAAAAAAGTAAACTAAGCTCAAGTATTTTAACGTTTAACGCTCCTTTTATATGTTTTATCAAAAATTCGATACCCCTTCGGAACAGAAAGTGGGTAAAATTGTAGAAAGAGTGGTCATTTTAGCTATTTTAGTTTTCATTTTTCTTTCTTCCATTACGATCATCCAAGCCGGAGAACGAGGCGTAGTTTTGAGGCTAGGCTCCATCGACCGCGTGTTTGGAGAAGGCTTTCACTTCAATATTCCTTTTGCAGAAAAAGTGGTTGTGTTGAACGTTCAGACTCAGAAAGAACAGGTCGAAGGGATAAGCGCTTCCAAAGATTTGCAGACTGTGACCACAACGGTCGCTCTCAATTATAATCTTCAACCGGAGCAAGTGGGAATCTTATGGCAAAAAATCGGAAGAGATTATAAAGTACGTTTGATCGACCCAGCCATTCAAGAAGCCGTGAAGGCCTCAACCGCCAAATTCACCGCTGAACAATTAGTGACTCAACGATCAGCTGTGAGGGATGATATCAAAGCCAACCTTACCAATAGACTTAAAGCGGAATATATCAATGTCACGGAAGTGAGCATCGTTAATTTTGGCTTTTCCGAATCCTTTGACCAATCGATTGAGGCCAAAGTGACTGCGGAACAAAATGCGCTTGCTGCAAAAAATAAACTCGAGCAAGTTAAATTCGAAGCCGAACAACGTATCGCCCAGGCCCAAGCCGAAGCTGAAGCCATCCGCATCCAAGCTGAAGCCATCCAAAATCAGGGAGGAGCAGAATATGTGAACTTAAAAGCGATTGAGAAATGGGATGGAAAATTGCCCGTTTATTCATTGGGAGGAGCGACACCTTTTATTAATATTAAGCCTTAAAAGAAATATAAAAGTGAATTGAGATGAATTTAGACTAGAATTAAACAAGGAGTATTTTTAAAATTTTTTGCAATTTGGACCTTCAAACTCCATAAATTAGTGTAAAATGGACTTGATAACTCCATAAATTAGTGTAAAATGGAGTTATGTACTCCAGAATACTCAAAATACCAAAAAATAAGAGCTTTTTCCTCTTCGGGCCACGAGGCACTGGGAAAACGACTTGGCTTAAGAAAAGCTTCCCCAAAGCGCTTTATTTAGATTTATTAGAAGCCGGGCTTTACAACGATCTATTTGCAAAGCCACAACGACTGGAAAACCTAATTCCGCCCGACTTTAAGGACTGGATTATTTTAGATGAAGTCCAAAGGATTCCGGAGCTTTTAAATGAAGTCCACCGCCTCATTGAAAGTAAAAAGTTTAAATTCATCCTCACTGGCTCCAGTGCTCGAAAATTGAGACAAAAAGGAGTGAACTTACTTGCCGGGCGAGCCCTCACCTACCACTTATACCCCCTCACCACCCTCGAACTCAAAGAAGATTTTAATCTGGAACACGCCCTGCAGTACGGTCACCTGCCCAGCACTTTTTCTGAAGAAGACCCCCCACGCTACCTAGAATCCTACATCATGACCTACCTCCATCAGGAGGTACAACAAGAAGGCCTAACGCGAAATTTAGCTGCCTTTTCCCGCTTTTTAGAATCCGCCAGCTTCTCGCAGGGAAATTTGCTGAATGCCTCAGAAATTGGCCGGGACGCAGGTGTGCACCGGAAAGTTGTCGAGAATTACTTTACGATTCTAGAAGATATGATGATGGGCTATCGGCTACCCATCTTCAGCAAAAAAGCAAAACGTCGCCTCATTCAACATTCAAAATTCTATTTTTTTGATGTCGGGATCTACCGCACCCTTCGTCCAAAAGGCCCCTTGGACCATCCCGAAGAAATAGAGGGCATGGCCCTTGAAACTCTTATTTTTCAGGAATTAAAAGCCCTCAACGATTATGAAAATCTGGATTATAAACTCTATTTTTGGCGAACCCCCAATCAACTGGAAGTTGACTTTATCCTTTATGGAAGCCGAGGAATCAAAGCCATTGAAGTGAAGCGAACTAATAATATAGCCCCAAAAGACCTGCGAGGCTTGAAGGCATTTTTACAAGACTATCCTGAATCAAAGGCCTATCTCCTTTATGGAGGTGATAGAAAATATTATGAAGACGGCATCGAAATCATCCCTGTGAATGAATTTTTACAAACCCTCCCCCACTATCTTTAAAAATGCCTCAAACCATCCACCTCCACGACAAAGCCTTCACCCTGCTTCTTCCTTATGAAAAAATTCTGGAAGCCATCGAACGCATGGCTGAAAAGATGAACCATGACTTTGAAACCGAGAAGCCTCTATTTTTGGTGGTTTTAAAAGGTGCCTTCATGTTCGCAGGAGAGCTCATGAAAGCGGTCAACCGGGACTGTGACATTGAATTCATTCGGGTAAAATCTTACGAGGGTATGGAAAGCACGGGAAAGATGGAGTTACAAATGGCAGAAACGCTGAATATCGAGGGGAGGGCCGTCGTCATTCTCGAAGACATTGTCGATACCGGAAATACCCTTGAATACTTATATGAAACCCTCAAAAAGAGGGGGGCAAAGGAGGTGAAAATTGCCACCCTCTTCTTCAAATCGGAGGCCTACCAAAAAACCAAAACCCTCGATTACGTCGGCCTAGAAATCCCCAATGCCTTCGTTGTCGGCTTTGGGCTAGATTATAACCAAAGAGGGCGAGGGTTTCGGGATCTTTACGCGCTGGTTCAGGAATAGTATCTCTTCCGTCAAGACGCCTATTGATACCAAATTGCAATATAAATAAGTTAATACTTCGTAGCAAAGAAATGTTTCAACTTCACATTTGTAGCATTTCTATTGCGAAGAGGTATGAGCAGCCGCTTTTTCGATGGCTAGATCGTCCAAATACTTGTCTGGCACATACTCCAGAGGCAATTGACTAAGAGGAAGATAATCGAGAGGGTTCACAGGCGTGCCATTTAAATGAACTTCAAAATGCAAGTGAGCGCCCGTCGTCTGAAGGCCTGCGCCTTTCGTACCCGGAGCCCCGCCAGAAAGACCAATCACATCGCCTTGTTTGACCGTCTCCCCCACCTTAACCATGATTTCGGAAACGTGCCCGTACAAGGTGGAGATGCCATCCTTATGCGCCAAAACGATGTAACTATAACCCATTCCATTGTCCTTTGTGTTTGACACAAAAGCGTCGGCTGGGGCTAAAATGGGCGTATACTGAGGGGCTCGGATGTCGATCGCGTTATGAAAGCCCCACTTGGAAGGATAACTGGGGTCACGAAATTCGGCCGTGATTTTATTGGGAAGTACAGGCCACGCCAGGGTTTTCCCCAAAGCATTGGCTGAAGAACCGCCATTTTTCATCAACTCCAACATTTCTGGGGTCAAGTGGAGATCGTCAAAATTGCGAGTGCTTTGACCGCCCGAAATACTCCCCAAGGCGGTTTGAATCATGTCCAAATTATTCTGCAAATTTTTAACGGCAACCGCCGCCTCCAATTGCTCTTTTTGCGCTTGTTCTAAAAGGAGATTGTATTTCTCTTCCTCCCCTTGAGTTTGCTCCAAAAGATCTTTTTTAGACTTATTTGACTCTTCATAAGTCTTTTTTTCATCCGTCAACTGACGGTACAAAAATTCTAAATCCTCTTGCTCTTTAAGGATGCGAACCTGCTTTTCTGCCAAATCTTGACGAGTTTTATTGAGGTCATTGAACACCTGACGACCCGTATCCCCCATGATCGATAAATATTCTTCCCCTGCTAAATTTTCTGCCACGGTTTGATCTGAGAGCAGCAACTTGAGAGAACTGGAACCCTTGTCATACAAATCAAAAAATTTACTCTCTTCTTGATACAAGAGCTGGATATATTCCAAAACAACCTCTTTTTGGATGCCGACTTCCACTTCGCTCTGCTGTAAATCTAACAAGGATTTTTTAATTTGAATCTTTTTCTCAGCAATCATCACCTCCACGTTGGTGATTTTCTCTTTAGTCAAACGGATCTGACTGTCGATCAAATCAATTTGCTCTTGAAGTTGTAACTCTTGTTCTTTTAAGGGGGCCAGTTTTTCTTGCGTTTCGGAAATTTGATCAGAAAGGGATCGAAATCGCGCTTTTTGATCTTCTAGGCTTTCTTTTACCCCCGACAAACGAAGCTGATTTGAAGGATTTTTACCCCCCGTCGGAGAAGGAGCTTTAGAATCCAGCGCTCCCACAGAAGCCGAAGTTTGAGAGGCCGTCGGAGAAGTTACAGGTTGGCCCTTATCATCATAAACCCCTGAATCAGTCACTTCCCACAAATTTTCGGTAAAGTAACTCTGATCCTCTTTGGGAATTTGGAGATTCGTAAAGCTATACCCTTGATTCTCGGCCACAGCCAAAGACGGTAAAAAGAGGGTGGCAGAAAAAAGGAGGGCAAGGACCTGTTTTTTTGGCTTAAATGAGTTCAGAAATCAATATTTAAAGCAATAAATGGATGGAGTCAATTTCGCTTGAATTCACGTCTATCCATTATACCAAAATTGGATTAAAAAACAAGGATTTTTATCGTTAAAAAGCCCAGAACCTCCTTGTGAGAGAGGCTTAATTTATGCTAATCTTCGATTGCTTAACTGGCTGCATCGCTATCCACCTCTCTATGATTGCTTATCTTTCGGGTCTCATCCTCGATAAAACAGAAAAGTCCCTGATTTTCCTCGTTTCTGGGGTGGGCTATGAGGTTTTTGTGACCACGGCCGTTTTGGCTGAAAGCAAGTTGAAGCAAGACCTTCAGATTTTTATCCACACCGCCGTCAAAGAGGATGATATCAGTCTCTACGGCTTCAAATTGAAGGAAGAATTGGCTTTTTATCGGAAATTACTCACGGTTTCGGGCATTGGGCCTCGAATGGGCATGGAAATCTTGGGAGCCCCCTTAAATATGGTAAAAAATGCCATTCTATCTGAAGATTTAGGCACCCTCACCAAAATCAAGGGACTGGGGAAAAAAACAGCCGAACGGCTCTGTTTAGAGCTGAAAAATAAGATAGAAATGACCATGGATCATGAACCTTCTCATGCTCAAGCTCAAGGCCAAGAGGATGCCATCATGGCTCTTGAGAGCCTCGGTTATGAGCGCTATCATATTCTTAAATTCATGGCTCAATTGCCACCCGAAATTGAAGGCACAGAAGAAATTGTGAAATACTTTTTGAAACATTCAAGTTGACCTCCCCAGTATCAAGGGGCCTCCCCCAGCCCTTCTCGGAAACTAAGGGACCTCCCCCGGCCCCTCCGAAGGAGGGGGGAAAGATAGGGGACCTCCCCCAGCCCCTCCCAAGGAGGGGGGGCAAAGATAAGTTAAGATAAGTTTCATTGTCACTCTAGGAC
>CAZNDI010000022.1:0-12838 GCA_964571805.1 uncultured Candidatus Peribacteria bacterium | reverse complement strand
CCATTTCTGCCGAGGGTAAAAATAGACTTGAAGATTGATTTGAATAATTCCCCCCAGTACTTCTTTTGAAATAGATTCCACGTGGTCACAATCAACACGCCATCTTTTTTTAAACTTTTATGCAAGTCCAATAGCACTTTTTTCCGCATTACTTCTGTGGGGATGTGATGGAAGGCGGCGATGCAAAAAATGTTATCAAAGCTTTCCTTGTCCAATTTCAATTCAACCATATCCATCACTTTAAAGGTGGCTTCAGGAGAATTTTCCTTCGCTTTTTTAAGTAGTTCCGTATTGTGATCGAGGCCTAAATAATCGACTTTTCTCTCCTTCAAAAGCTCGTAGAGCCTTCCATTACCACATCCTAAATCCAGCACTTTACTATGTTCATTCACATAGCTCAAAAAATGCTCAAATTCGGGCCACTGTTGCTTCCGGGTTTCATTGAATTCTGAGGCTATGGCTGAATAGGAAGCTTTGACTTGAGAGGTGATTTTTTTTACCTTTTCATTCAATATTAAACATTATAACTTCTTTAAGTTTTCAATTAATTCTTCGGGAGAACTAAATCCTTGAGATTTTCCTTGGAGATATTCTTGAGTGACTTGAACAGCTTGGACTAGAGCTTCATACTCTTCTTTGTCTACAACGATGGTGCTATTTTTTTGAGTCTTCATACGCCTAACTTATCTTATTTTTTCAAAAAAATCAACTTGCCCCTCTCTTTTTAGCTAATCGTTGTTCCGATATAAAAGAAGGGCAACATCACGGCCATCAGAATTGATCCGACGAGGGCTGCGACGACGAAAATCATAATGGGTTCCACCAACGTCGAAATATTACGGAGTGAATAATCGATACTCTTGTGATAGTTTTTTTTTGATTTTTCCAAACATCACGGCAATATTCCCCGTGGTTTCTCCAATGTGAATCAGTTGAGCCACTTGAAGCGGAAAAAGAGGGTGTTCTTTAAATTTTTGGGCTCGAATATCCTCTAGTCCCATCATTTGGCTCACTTCCTTGCCCACGACCACCCCTTGTCTAATTTTTTCTAAAGCGTCTTGATAGTGAAGATTGTTGACCGTATTCTTGGTGATCGCAAAAGCTTGAGTGATCAGCACCCCACTTTTCATCAACATGGCCATGCTTGAGGCAATCATCATGATATTCTTTTCTTTGGCCAATCGCCCCCCAATCGGAAGAATTCCGACTATCTTTTCTCCCAAAAGACGCCCCACTTTTAGCTTTGCAAAGAAAATATAAAGCAATGCTCCTCCTCCCATAATCGAAGCTAACAGAATGGGCCACTTCGCAACCATAAAATCACTGATATTGATCACGGTTTGGGTTAGGGCGGGCAGGCTCACGTCGGCTTGTTCGTACATGGTGGCTATTTTTGGAATCACGAAAACCATCATTCCGATCACTAAGCTCAGAGCAAGGAAAATTAAAATGATGGGGTAAACCATGGCTCCTGTGATTTTTCGTAAAAAATCTTGACTATCCTCCATTTCTTCCACCAATTCAGTCAGAACATCCTTCATATTTCCGCTGGCTTCAGCAGCTTCAATCAGAGCACATTGCATTTTGGGGAAAATATGCGGGAAAAACTTCATAGAATCAGACAGGCTCAATCCTCCGTTGATGTCGTGAATCAGTTGGCCATAAAGTTGCTTGATGGTTTTATTCCGTTCTTGAGCTTGAATCAGCGAAAGGGCATCGATTAAAGACACTCCTGAACCTACCAATGTTCCCAATTCATCATAAAAACAAAGGCGAGTTTTGTTAGAAAATCTAAGGTGCCTCAAGCCAAAAGGTAAATGATTATTTTTGGCCCGCTCTTTTTTCTCCATCATTTCCTGGGTATGAGCGTCCACGAGTCCACCTCCGTTACCAGAGGGCATTTGTAGAGTTGAAGTTTGCATGTTTAATGATTAGTTCTTAATCGATGGTGATGACCTCTTCATTTCCTTCTGTATCCTTAATGATCAACGGAAGAGGTCCAGGGTCTGGAAGGTCTTTTTTGTAGAATAGTTTTTTGCCGTAAGGCGCATTTATTTCCAAGCTGTATTCAGTCCCTTCATTGATTTCAATGGGATTGGAAAAATCTGTGCGATTGAGATTGAAATGAATAAACCGGATGGAATCAGACGTTGAAGTATTAAAATTAGTCTTATACTCCCATTCCAATTCCTTGGATTTTTGAAAGTCTGAGATGCATTTGATTTCATTGGCATTTTGGACCGTGATTTCCAAATTATTTTTCTGAGCATCTTTTTTGATGAGATAGACCACTTTCTCTCCTTCTCCAATTTCCAAAGCGATTTCGTTCTCTTCGCAACCTTCTACGCCTAAGCCTTTGTACTTGAGTTTGAGGTTGCTATTTTCATTTTCTGTTTTGGCTATTAAAAAGTTTTTTTCAAAATAAAGATGTGTTTTTTGGCCATTCCCTTGAGTGATTTCTAATTCTAGTTTTTTGATCAAATCTTCAATCGTGCCGGCTGTTTCTCTTATTTGAATGGTCTTTCCAAATGAACTGAATCCAAGCACCATAGAGGTGGTCATGATAGAAATGATGGCCACGACAACCATGATCTCTAGCAAAGTGAAGCCTCTTATTGTTGAATTTTTTATCTTCATCATTTAAAAAATTAAGCCATGGCTCTTATGGCTTCCTCAATCGTAATGTCGCCTGTGGCGGCTTTATAAAGCGCATCTTTTCTGAGCAAAATCATCCCTTCGCTCACGGCTTGAGCTTCAATTTCACTCGCAGGCGCATTGTTGATGATGAGCGTTTCTATGGCAGAGGACATTTCTAAGACTTCAAATAGACCAATTCGTCCTTTGTAACCCGTCTGATTGCATACTTCACATCCCTTTGAACGGTACAGAAACGCTTCTTTGGGATGCATGTCGGTTCCTTCAAAAAGATCATAATATTTGACAGGTACGGCATAACTTTCCCGGCAATGACTGCATATTTTACGGACCAATCGTTGTGAAATGATCAGCTTGATGGCTGCGGTGATTAAAAATCGATCAATGCCCATGTTCAAAAGGCGCTGAATCGTGCCTACGGCACTGTTGGTATGAAGGGTGGAAAAGACCAAATGCCCCGTCAAGGCGGATTCAATGGCTAAGGCCGCCGTCTTTTGATCGCGAATTTCTCCCACCATGATGATGTCAGGATCTTGTCGAACCAAAGTGCGCAGTCCATCAGGAAAATCAAAGCCAATTTCGGTATTGACCTGAGTTTGGGTCACATGGGGGATTTTATATTCAATCGGATCTTCTAGGGTCGAAATGTTATAGGCTTCAGGATCAAAAGTGGAAATCATCGAAAACAGAGAGGTTGATTTTCCTGAGCCCGTGGGTCCGACCGCTAAAATCATGCCATAGGTGGCTGTCAAATGGCGTTCTACTTTCATCAAAATATTTGGCAGCATCCCCAAGTCTCTCAATTGGGCCATGGTTGGATTTTTTTCGAGCAAGCGAATCACTACTTTTTCTCCAAATTGAGTGGGCAACACTGAAACCCGCAAGTCGACATCTTTGCCATCTTTTCCTTCGAAGCCACTTTTGCCGTCCTGGGGGAGGCGATGCTCATCAATGCGCAATCCAGAAAGGATTTTGATGCGAGCGATCAAGGGGTTGTGATAGCTGGTTTGGAGGATTTTATGTTCGATCATCGTGCCATCCACTCGAAAGTAGATTTCAAAGGTATTTTCAGTCGGTTTAAAGTGGATGTCACTGGCGTGTTTTTCTAGGGCTGAACTAAAAATTTCATTCAGCATGGTCGGAATATTTTCTTCATCCAAATCGGTCATTTCTGAATCTTCAGGGCCTTTTTTAAAGGCTTTATTTTCAGTCATTTCCCCTTCTTCTTTATCTTTTTTGATGACTTCAGCGTCATCGGGGGTGGGGCCTTGGTTTTTTTGGAGGAGTTCTAGCAGAGACATTGGTATTTTTTATTTTATTACAGCGACTTCAATAATCTATTTATTTTATCATAAATAAGCCCAAAAATCAATAGAGATCTGGTAAAAATGCCAGCAATTGCTATACTATTTGCAAATGAAGCAAAAAAATAAAAAAACAGCGGGTTTTTCCCTCATTGAAGTCCTTTTTGCCATGCTTTTTTTGACAATTATTATTTTTGGCGTCCTCAAGTTACAAACCAGCCATCTTGCCCTGACCAATACCCAACAAAATACCTTAAAAGCTCAATTCTATGCCTCTCAAGCCATGGAAATTGCCCAAGCCATCGGTCCTGAATCCTTTAAAACTTGTGAAAAAAACTGTCATTTAGTTCTGAAAGGCGAGGATTATAGTATCGCCAAGGGGGCGGAGACGCTTGATGAGGGGTTGTTCGAACGCCATTTTGAGCTCACCGATGAACTTACCGGCGCTTACTTGATCACTTCAAGGGTGGTTTGGACGGATAGTACGGGTGAGCATCAAGTGAGCACCAAACGCATTATTTTTTAGGCTATTTGAAACTTGAAAACTAAAAATATAAAATCAACGTTGGGTTTCAGTCTCGTAGAACTTCTTGTTTCTGTGGCTATCACAGCCCTCATCATGGTGGGGATCAGTGCTTTTTTCTCAAACAGCTTTCGCACGATGTTTGAATCTCGAACCAAAACCTCGAATGCCTTGGATCAACTTATTTTTTCAAATGTACTCCAGAAGCAATTCATCAAGGGGAATTCTCTGCAAGCCATTTCGGGCGATGGCAGTTTTGTGATTTTAAAAAATAACCCTCAGAAAACCTATTTTCCCTTCAGTTATTTAGGCCTTTCAGAGGGGTATTTGGCCCTGAAAGATTTTTTTGTTTTCAATGGGCAAGAAGGCGATACGGCAAGCAGTAGCTTTAAAAATACGGTGTCGCATCCTGCGGGCATCACACAAATGGCGGGTAAATATTATGTGGCCGCCCCTCTTGAAAATTCTATTTATGAATGCACGGTCTCTTGTAATAAGAAGCTTGCAATTGAGGGTTTGAGTTACCCCATGGATTTGGCAAATGACGGAGAAAATCTTTATGTGACGGATTCGGGGAACAATCGGGTTTTGAAAATAATGAATGTAGGCGTTTCGAATGATCTTGAAGTTTTGATTTCAGATTTAAATTTCCCCACAGGCATTGAGTATTATTCGGCAGGGAAGGGTCATTTGTTTGTTTCTGATACCTATAATCATCAAATCAAAGCCATCCTCCTGTCTGACAATTCTGTTTCGATCGTGGCAGGTGGGGGGACGAATAAAAAGTGTGACAGTACAGCCCAGTATTGTCAGTTGAGTTATCCCACTGGCCTTGTGTTTGGAAATGATGGCTCAGGCGAGTCTCTTTATATTGCTGACACGGGAAATAGGCGTATTTTGAAAGTGTCGGATCCTGGCAAATTGTCGGTCTTTGATCTCTCCTTTTCTTCTCCACAAGAAGCTAAAGCCATCAAAGAGGTCAAAGTAGTTTTTCCTGCCAACACCACTTTGGATAATGCGGTTTTGGAGTCTATCACTAGCGACAATAATAATTTTCAGACCACTGGGGCAACGGCTTTTAAGGAGCATATTTTTGATTATCAGCTTTCGACCAAGCTTACGGAAGATACGGTCGTGACCAATGCTTGTAAGCCAGAGCCTTGCTTAGTTTTAAAGAATAAAATTGCCGTTGAAGCGCCTGATTTGTTCACGCCTCAAAAATTCAATGAAATCATGTTGGGTGATGATGCCAATAATGTTCTTAAAGTAGGAAGTAAAAAAGGCTCAGTACTCTCGCTCTTAATGAATGCTGCAGCTCATCATCCTCTTGATACTTTGGTTATTTTGGCAAGCAAAGTGCCTGCCAGCACTAAAATAGAATTCAAATTTACTAACGTTGATACCAGTGCTGTGGGAGGAGGTTTTAAACCCGTCCTCATTCAAATGTATGATCTTGAAGGAAAGCTTATTGCGTCACAGAAAAATACCTTTCGCTTTGGTGATGGTGAGTTGGGAACCTCCGAGGATTTGATTTCTGTTTTATCTGAAAATCACCCTTATCCCACAGGCTTAGGCTGGTCAGGAAACGCCCTCGTTTTTGCTGAAAATCCAGAGTATCCTACGGTGTTTAAAGATTTTGATTATTTGACGGGTTTCAAAGTGGAAGAGCTTAAATTTGAGTCAAAAAATGAAGGCCATTTGCTTGAGATGAAATTCAAAACGGTAAAAAACCCTGATTCCGAAGAGGAAAAGCTTTATGAAGACCATATTTTTAATGCCGCTTTAAAACCATGAATCTGAGTTCTAAAAAACCAAAGGGGTCGATTCTCATTTGGACGGTTCTCCTCGGCATTTCGCTCACCACTGCTTTTTTCTTTTTTTCTCAACGGCTCAATTTAAGTACGGCGTTACAACGTAATGTGCTGGAGGAGCAAAATGCCCAACTTTTTCTGGAGAGTTATGCGGATTATTTGGAATCTTTAACCTTTGAACAATTAAAAATGGCGGCTGGGGAGTTGAATTATGAGGGCATTACCGGCACTTTGACCAATAGTCTTCCTCAGACGAAAGGTGTTTTGGATTCGAATCAAACTCTGGTTTATAATGTGGCGAGTGGGAAGGCTCGTATTGAATGGGCGCTTTGTTCTAATGGTGAGGCAGGCCGTCTTCTTGAGCTTGAGCCGATGGACTCTACGGGTACAACCGACTGCAACGCAGCCTATGAGCGGTGGGCCGAGTCCAAAGATGCAACACCGTTTTCTTTGAAGGCAGGGGTGATTCCTGTGAGTTATAAAATCATCCCCCTTGGGTCGGCTATTTTGTATGATAAGACTTGGAAAATGGATCTAAAATTAGCCTTTAGTCCCAAGAAAACACTTTCTGTTCAGCGAAATTTTGTCCCGGTAGACATGCCTTGAAGTCCATTTTAAAGTGATTTCAATCGTTAAACTTTCATCAAAAAAATAAATAAGAGTTTGCTTTTAGGCTTGGCTCTAAGATAAAATAGCGATAATAAACTCATCAAAATGATCATGAAGCCATTCAAAAATAAATTAAAGATAGCAAAGGGATTCACTTTGGTTGAGCTGTTGGTGGTCATTGCCATCATTGCTATTTTATCTGTGACGGCTTATGTGGCTCTTGGGGGGCAAACGGGTAAGGCTCGGGATTCTCGTCGTTTGCAAGACCTTTCCTCCATTCAGAGTGTTTTGGAACTTTACCATATTGAGAATAATAGTGAGTACCCAGCCACCCTTGACGACCTTAAAGCTGACGGTAAACTGACCAAAATACCTCTCGACCCTTCTGTCGCTTTGCCTTATGCTTATGCTCCCTCAGCCAATAAAAAGCAGTATCAATTGGGGGCAACGTTGGAGGGAGATAAAGGTGTTTATAAGGCTTATGTGATTGGCAATAGCGATGTAGGTCTGCTTACAGGTGTTGATGTTGTAGGTACTAAGGGCTGTGTGGGGGCTAGTCCGGTAGATGGCGATACCAACTGTGTTCCCCTGCAAACTTGGAAGTAATATCATGTTGTTTTAACTCAATTTTTTATGAAAAAATCATTTCTTGTATTGGCTTTCGCCCCTCTTGTTTTATTCGGTTGTAATACCGAAGATGCTACACCTTCACAAACGGCAGAAAGCTCTTCTGAAGTTGAATCCACTCCCGATTTGACTGCTGAGGTTGCTCCAAGCACTCCTGAGACAACCCCTAATTCTGATAACCAAAAAACTATGTCTAACTTTGATCAAACCGCTGCTCCTGAAAAAGGTGAAGAAATTGTTGTGATGGAAACAACCATGGGAACGATTAAAATCCGTTTATTTCCTGACTTTGCCCCTAAGACCGTTGAAAACTTTGTAGGTTTAGCTAAAAAAGGCTATTACGACGGTATTATTTTTCACCGCGTGATTCCTAATTTCATGATTCAAGGCGGCGATCCTACGGGTACAGGTATGGGAGGAGAGAGCTTTTGGGGTGGAAAGTTTGAGGATGAATTTAAAGCTGATTTAAAAAATATTCCAGGCTCTCTTTCTATGGCTAATGCCGGACCAAACACAAACGGCAGCCAATTTTTCATCAATGAGGTTGATAATTCATTTTTAAATGGCAAACACACAGTTTTTGGACAAGTGTTTGAGGGGATGGAAGTAGTTGATTCTATTGCTAAGGTTAAAACAGGTCAAGGTGATAAGCCCGTTGAGGAGGTGAAGATGGTGAAGGTGTCGGTAGAAACTCTCTAAGTGATTTCAACTTATAGCGTACGATAAGGCTAGAATCAGCTTTTCGTACCCTATTTAAGGTGGGATAGAATAAAAATTGAGCTATCCCACCCCATCAATCTTTCTTCATTTTTTGAGGTGGGTTGGATAGGATGAAAAATGACCTATCCAACCCTCTTTTTGTTGCTTTTAAGATAGGACGGAATAACTAAAAAAACGAGTTATCACTCCTACTCTGAGCTTTTGCTTGATTATGAGGGTGGGGTGGGATAGAATAAAAAATGAGTTATACCACCCCACCTTTTCCCATGATTTTGGAAGACACAATATATAAAATATTGGCAGAAAAGCTTAAAAAGCTTAACAAAATACGTCCCCTTTCACCTACTATGATCGCCAAATTACGAGAGCGATTTGAAGTTGAAATGACCTATAACTCCAATGCCATTGAAGGCAATTCTCTAACCTTAAAAGAAACTTATTGGGTGATTCAAGAAGGCATTACAGTTAAAGATAAGCCACTTAAGGATCACTTAGAAGCCAAAAATCATAAAGAAGCTTTGGATCTTTTATACGAATTGGTTGATCATGAAAAAAGCTCAACAATTTCTGAACATTTGATCAAAAGTTTTCATACTTTGATTGTTCAAAACATACATCAAGAAATTGCAGGACAATATAGAAAAATCGATGTTTTCATTTCAGGCTCTAAACATAAGCCCCCTCCAGCCTTTGAAGTGCCGCATAAAATGCACGAATTAATTTTATGGATGAGAAAATATCACAAAAAAATGCATGTGATTGATTTTGCCACCTTGCTTCATCATAAATTTGTTCATATTCATCCCTTTCAGGATGGGAATGGGAGAACAGGACGATTGCTGATGAATGTTTTTCTCATGCATTATGGTTTTCCTTTAGTGATTATTCAAAAGAATGATCGTAAAAAGTATTACCGTGCCCTTCGACAAGCCGATGAGGAGAATTATGTCTTGCTCACTCAAATGGTGAGTCAGGCAGTCTTGAGATCCGTCAATATTTATTTAGATGTTCTTACTCCCTCAAATGAAAAGACTTATTTTGAACTTTTGTCGACGGTTGTTAAAAAGACACCCTTTTCTGCAAAATATTTGAATAAGTTGGCTCGTCTCGGTAAAATTGACGCTCACAAAGAAGGTCGCAATTGGTTGACCACTAAACAAGCCGTTGACGATTATATTAACGCTCAGGCCAAGAAAAATAACCTCAAATTATCATGAAAAAAATTCGTACCCGCTTAGCACCTTCTCCTACTGGCTTTCTTCATATTGGTGGCTTGCGTACAGCGCTATATTGTTATTTGTACGCCAAAAAAAATCAGGGAATTTTCTTTTTACGAATCGAAGATACTGATCAGGGGCGTTTTGTAGAAGGAGCGATTGAAAATCTGGTCAATAGCTTGCATACCTGTGGGATTAACCCGGATGAAGGAGTGCTTTTTGAAAACGGGCACGTGGTACAAAAAGGTGAATATGGATCTTATATTCAATCCGAACGTTTACCCCTTTATCAAAAACACGCCTTAGAACTTATAGAAAAAGGCCATGCTTATTATTGTTTTTGTAGCCAGGAACGTCTTGAGGAAATGCGTAAGTTGCAAATGGAACAAAAGAAACCACCGATGTATGACCGTCTCTGTCTTTCTTTAACGGCAGAAGACATTGAAGAAAAGAAAAAACAAAGCATTCCCTTTGTCATTCGTCAAAAAATTCCTCATGACCGTAAGGTGGAATTTGAAGACTTGGTTCGGGGTAAAGTAAGCTTTGAGGGATCTAATTTAGATGATCAGGTGCTGCTGAAATCCGACGGTTTTCCCACCTATCATTTGGCGCATGTGGTCGATGACCATTTTATGAAAACTCAGCCGGTGATTCGTGGTGAAGAATGGTTGCCAAGTTTACCTAAGCATATTCTTTTATTTGAAGCCTTTGGTTGGGAGGCTCCTCAATATGCCCACCTTCCGCTTCTTCTGAATACCAATAAAACCAAACTTTCCAAGCGAGATGGTGATGTGGCGGTAGAAGATTATTTAAAAAAAGGGTATTTGCCCGAAGCCTTGATTAATTTTGTCGTATTCCTTGGTTGGAATCCGGGAACAGAACAGGAGATTTTTTCTTTTGAAGAGCTGATTCAGGCTTTCTCTCTCGGTCGGATACATAAAGGCGGCGCTGTATTTGATGTCAAAAAGCTCGATTGGATCAATGGAGAATACATCAAAAAAATGATAAAAGAAGATATCGATCATTTTTATCAACTCGTTAAACCCTTCATCGTGGGGCATGTGCCTGTGGAAGACGAAGCGTTGATCAAAAAAGTCTTACAAGATCCTGATTTTGAGGGCCGCTTTAAAAAACTTTCCGAAATCCCGGAGGGCTTGGCTCCCTTATTCTCAGAGCTCCCTGCTTATCCCTTAGAATTGATTGCTTTGGCTAAATTCAATATCACCCCTGAGCTCCTAAAGCCTGTGATGGAAAAGGCGATTGAAAAAGTTCAGGCTATGGAATGGGAAAAAGGGGATTCCTCCAAAACTCAACAAATTTCAGATGTTTTTGTTTCTATTGTCACTGAACTTGAACTTAAAAATGGCCAAGTTTTGTGGCCTATTCGAGTGGCGCTTTCTGGTCTTGAAAAATCTCCCAACTTTGCCACCTTGGCGGTTTATTTAGGAAAAGAAGAGGTTTTGAAGCGGTTGGAGGTGGCTCTGAAAAAAATCTAGATTTAAGAAAGCAGGCGAGATTCGCGAATCTCGCCTGCTTTAAAGGTTTGTAATTAAATAGGATTGATTTCCCCGCCGCTGTATTGAACTGACTTAACTATATTTTCAAGTATTTCCTTCTGTTCTTCCGTGTAATAAGTGTAGGAGAAATTCCCAAATTTGGTTTCCACAATGACACCCATTTCATTTTCCTTCATGCCATAGGTTGTTGTCTTGTGGCTCTCACCATCAATTTCTATGTTTCCTGCTTCACCTAATTCACCAAATTTTACTTTAGTGGTGTATAATGTGGCTTTTTCGTCTGGCGAACTTACCCGAAATTCATGTATCTTTACATCACCCTCTACAACAGCAACTTTCCAGCCACAAGGAAATTCAAAGGTTACATTTTGAGTTCGACCTTCTTCTGAAGAGTTTTTGGTATGTTCAACTTTTGAAGTACAAGGCTCTGTCAAGGAAAGAGCTTCTTCATCACTTTCAACTTTATTTTCAACCTCTTGGCTTTCTGATGTTTCTATTTCAGAGTTCTGCTGAGTTTCAATTTCATCTGATTGGGGCGTACAAGCTGGTAGAACCAGAGCACTTACTAATAAAAAATAAAATAATTTTTTCATACAAATAATTTAAATAATAAAAGGTCACAAGGACAATAACACAGAAGTTTTAAAAGGTTGCGGTTAAGCTCTTGCTAATAATAGTGTTTTGTTGAAAAGGCTAACATGTTAAAAAATGCTCCAACTTTGCGACCTTGGCGGTTTATTTGGATAAAGAGTAGTTGGAGGTAGGGCTGAACAATATAAAATAAATTAAAAAAAGAAGGCGAGGATATATATCCTCGCCTTCTTTTGGTTTTTTGTTTAAAAAGGACTAATTTCCATTTTAATTGAAGTGCCACGGGTCTCTGGGAGCAAAGACTTTCCTCAAATTTACTCTCCTGTCCCAAACATATCCTTCACCTAAGGCTAGTTCTACATACCTCTCACCCCTACTACTGGCTACTTTTACAGCCACAATTTTAACTATTCTCACAAGATGCTCCAAGTTTTCTTCCAAGAGTCCTATATTTTTTAGGCCTAAAAATTTTCCTTTCTCACTTTCAGTCTCACCAGGTTTACTCACCATGCCTTCTCCTTCTGAAGCTTCGCTTTCAGCGCCGCCCCAACCTGTCATTTCCACTTTAATTTCATCATTTAGTACGCGTATCACCACTGGGGTTAGATAGTTTATGAGTAGGGCCAAAATTTCATCTCGATTGCATTCTTCCTCTTCAAAAATACAGGCAAAATTCTCCATCATCTCCTTCATAGCTTCTTTCACTATTTCATCATCGAAGACTGCATCTATCTTCCTTTGATCCGGAGGTTCTGAATATTCTATTGAGCCCATGAGAGGAAGTTGTGAAATTAAGGTTCAATACTACCTTAATTTTTAGTGATTTTCAAATTTTTCTCCATCAGCCCCACATTGTGAATGCGGATGATGCTTGCCCCATTCTCAATTGCCTTTACGCTCCACTCCACCGAAGCTTTATCCCTATCCTTCACTTCTCCGCCCAAACAGGATTTTCGAGAAATACCCACTAAAAGCGGATAGCCCAAGCTTTCAAATTCTTTCAACCGCTCAATGATTTCAAAACTATATTCTGGTTTAGCGCTGATGTAAGCTCCCATACCTGGATCTAGTATGATTTTTTCTTTGGAAAAGCCGGCTTTCAACAAAATATCAACTCTTTTTTCCAAAAATGATTTTATCGTTTGAACCACGTCTTTGTACTCTTTTTCTTCTTGAATGGCATGAGCTTGAGTATTTTTGGCATACATCAAAACCACATAAGGTTGATATTTGGATAAAACTTCGATCATTTTTGGATCCCCTC
>CAZNDI010000021.1:0-13084 GCA_964571805.1 uncultured Candidatus Peribacteria bacterium | reverse complement strand
TCATTGTATAAACTGACAAGATCAAAAGGGATATGTGGGTAGAACTTATGAGTGGTATGTTGCCAATCTAGAACATATATCCAGTCATCTTTATTAATAAGCGCTTTAAAATAAACAAGAAAACTATCCTGTAAATTCTTATTTAATTTATCATAATGATCTTTTGCCTTCTCTTCGCCATAAATGTTGGAAATGGAATAGGTTATAGAAGGCTTTGGCTCCTTAATGCCTGGCCAATGTTTTTTATCGGTGCTAGCCCGAAAATTGAACTCATATCTAAAGGCATTCCAAATATTTTTATTTTCTTCGTCATCGAAAGAAAGGGGAATCCAGGCTGATTTCATCGATTAATTTTTAAGTTTTACTTGATGTAGCACAAATCCATTCCCTTCCGAATCCAATGCCACGGCCATGTGACACACGGGGGTTTCCATGATGTCCATTTTAAAGGTGACCCCTTTCGATTTGAGGTCTTTTACAAATCCTTCTAAATTTTCGACTTCAAACGCAATGCTCCCTCCGGCATCTGAACTAGGCTCCACGCCTGTCATCATGGTGGTGATGGAAAAACAGCCGCCTCCAGGCAAATCGTATTCTACCCAACTTTCTTGAGGAGAGGGTGAATTGGGCTTGAGGGATAAAATGTTTTCATAAAAATCCCGAGCGCGAGCCATGTCTTTAACGGGATACGTGGTGAAGGCTACTTTTTTGATTATAAAATTGGAGTTAATCTTTTATTCCAATTTACATTGATTTCAGGAGGATTTCGCGACTTTTGGTTGACGTAGGCTATTATTTATTAGAGGATGTTAATCCTCCCTCTTGAGGAATCCTCCTCTTTAGTAGGGATGGTCTTTAAATCCTTCTTCAGCTTAAAGTAATTTCAGTCGATCTGGTCTAACAACCCTGGAGCAAATGTGAACAAAAGCCAAGATGTTAAAATCTTCCCCCAGCTCAATTGGTGGCAAAGCCGCCATCTGATCCTGGGCAGGACGGACAAACTGATCAAACTCGGTCGCACCCTTCAGCGAAGCCCCTATGAACCCTGGCAATTCTGGGTTCCGCCGGGAAAAATGGTCACCGTCTTCGAAACCCGTAAAGCCGGCCAAGACATGGATGGCTTGCCGTTCCTTGATTCGGAACGGTTCCGGGATTTCATGGGCTGGTCTCCGTTGTTCACCGAGGGTCGAGCACACGAAAAGGCGAGGGAAATCATGCAGGATCTTGTCGCTCAAATGGGCGGCACGCAGCAGCACTTCATCGAATGCGTGAGGGCTCGGCTCTTGTCAGCGAGAGGTCGAAAGATCGATCTGACTTCCATGCTCCAGGAAGAGATGGTGAGGCGTGTCATTGCGTCCATTCTTCCTGAACAAAAGATGAGCGCCACGGAACGAGAAAAGGTGGTGAAGCTCGCGCTTCGGTGGCTGAATCTCTCCAATAGAATGGGGTTCTTTCTCGAAGGACCTTTCCGTCGCCTGTCTCCAGGCTGGGGAGAAATGAAAAGATCCCGAGAAGCCCTCGAGCTGATTCTGGGGGACGGCGACATCGAAAAAGGATGTGCTAGCCTTCTGCTGATTCTCGCGGGCTCCGACAACCCACGGTTCCTGATTCTCGATGTGCTGTGCCGTGCTGAAGAGCAAGGAGGCCTCAGCGACACCGTCACGGTAGAGAGTTTGGTCAAACAGTCTCTCACTGACTTCCCACCCACTCCTCTGAATTTAAGGATCGTGGATCGTGAGAGCGTGGTCATCGACGGTCATCCTGTTGCCCAAGGCTCTGCTGTCGCCCTGGATACTGCTCGGGCGGGCTTGCAATGGGGTCATGGGAACCATGCTTGCCTTGGAGCGAGGCAAGCGCGCAGTGACACTGAGGAGATCATGGAGATCATGAGGCGCGTTGCGCCCGAGCTCATGGTAGTTCGTGTCGGGGCAAGCGGAGAGCGGTTCACCCCCCAAATGCCTCGCGTCGTCGTCAAGCCACGCTGAAGAAGTGACACCCCTCGACCGGTCGGGCGTCTCGTTTACTCGAGACGTCCCGCCGGTTTTTCAATATCATTTCAAATAATGTCTGTAATAACCGATAAAATTACTGATTAAAAATGACCCCTCCACAACAGAACCCATGGGCGAGAGAATAATTATATTATAAAGAAACATCAGAGACGTGCCTGCCATCATCAATTTTCTCATCAACTTATTATTTTCTTGAAAATTGCCGATGATAAAAATGATTGATCCAACATAGATAATCGAATCGAACCCTTCTTTGTAGGTGAAAAATAAAGAAAAAGTGTTCAGTGCAATAAAGATAAACATGTACTTTTTTTCCGTAGTGAAGTAGCAGGTTATAAATCTCAAGATGGCTAAAAAGGCAATTCCACCCGCTGCAACTCTTCCTAACAAAAAATAATGAGTGCTAATGAGACTGGCAGAAACAATAAGGCACAAGTAGGTATATTCACGCTTCTTAAATTGTAAACTCAAAAAATCAAACCCCATGGCGATGAGCATTACAATTTGAGAAATGATAAATGGAACGGTTAAGGTAAGCATAGAAAAATAGAAAGGTCTCAATAAATTATTGATCAAAATAAAATTGTTTCAAAGCTCTCTATAGACCATCCCATAGAATTAATTTTCGAATCACCTCAATTTCCCATTTCAATCACTTTGTCTAATTCTGAGTTGCAAGCCTTCATCATCATTCGACCATTTGGACTCAATAAAACCGAGTAAAATGTCCTCTCAGGCGTGCCACCCTGTGGATCAAAAGGAATACTCGTCAAGTAATTTGATACTAAATCCACTCCAAGATTAGCACACTTGTCCCCTGCACCATTGCAGACTTCACTGCCCCCTCTCAAGCAAGTGCCTATTTGAAATTCACCTCCCTCACATTCCTTTTGATCTCCACTTTCCGAACACGCCATCAATAGACTTTTCGGCAATTGCCCCCCATGATCGATGCTGTATTGATTTGCAGCGTTACTCAGAGCATTTAAATCCACTTGTCGCTCCGCATTCCTACTATCTCCCAATTGTTTAAAGGGATTGATCGCCACAATGACAATGGTGGTTAGTATGCTGATTGTTGCCAAAACCAATAGAATTTCAAGCATCGTGAATCCCGGCAGAAACTCCTTTGTCCATTTAGTCTTCATATGTCATTATTTTATTGATAATGTATTTGTAATTATTGTTTAACATTTTTTCATTTCATTTCAAAATGAAAAGAATTCAATGCTCGAATTTTATGAGTTTATTGGCCATCCTTATAGAACCCTCGTTCCAGGTTTCCTTATAATTATAGGACTTGCAAAATTCATTTGCCGACAAGGAAACGGCTTTGCAAGTTGAAATAATCTATGCCCCAGCTTCAATGCGACGCTTGCGCGCCGCATCTCCACTGAGGCTTTCATCAGTTTTAGAAGGGTCCTGTATCCTTCTAAAAAGCTGTAAGTGTGGCCAATAAGCTTATAAATCCTCTGACATGTATGAACAGATCATTTCAATGGAAAACCTCAAAAAAGCTTATCTCGAAGTGTTAACAAAATTAGAAGAAAAAGGGAAGAGTCATTCATTCAGAGGATTCGATGGGATGGATTCTTTTCAAACCCATGTCAAAAGCTTAGCCTTTTTGCAAACCCTTCAGAAAGAGTTGCTCAGCCAAACCCCACTTTTACCCGTCTTAAAAACATACATCCCCAAAAAATATAGCAATGAAAAACGGGTGATCTACCTTTATACCTTAAAAGATCGCATCAAGGCACAGGCCATTCACCGCGTCCTTGAGCCTCATTTTGATTCTCAGCTCTCCGAAAATCTTTATTCCTATCGCCAAAGCCATCCTCATTACCTGGCCGCCAAACGGGTGGCCAAAAAATACCGAAAGACCTGGCAAGATCAGTATTTTTGGAAAGGGGACATTTCGGATTACACCGAATCCATTCCTCATGACGCCCTCAAAAAAATGCTTAGCCAAATGGGAATTGACTCCAAAATTCAGGCATTACTCAATCTATTTATCGGCAATGCGGTGCTCGAAGGAAATCAGCTTCATCAAAAATCCGTGGGCTTAATCACAGGAGTGCCTTTGATTGGGTTTTTCGCCAATTGGTATTTGGCCACCATGGATCATGACTGCGCTCCGTTGGTCGATTTTTATCTGCGGGTTGGCGATGATTTCATAGCCATTGACTCTGACCTTCGACGCATCGAAAATTTTAAACAACATGTCCTCAAAATCACCGAAGCCAAAAAGCTCATCATCAAATCGACTAAAACACAAGGTGGAGCCTTGAGACAGCCTTTCACTTTTCTGGGTTATCGTTTTGTGGAGGGAAAAATTCAAATCAATCCCCCTTCGGTCAAAAAAACAGAACAACGATGGCAAGCCAAGTTGCGCTTTTATCCCATCTCCCAAACAAAAAAAATCAATTATCTGACTCCCAAGTTTTATCGCAAAGAGGATGGTATTTTTTTTGACTTCATCCAACTACTCAAAGCCTACCGTCTGGTCAATGACCATGCACAAATGCAGATGATTTCAGAATCTTTTTATAAAATCTTGACCCGCTATTTTTTTAAAACCTATTCTTCCCAAAAACAAAATAAAACCCATCAATTGGTCCGCTCATTAAATTTACCCTCACTTTACAAATTGTATGTTCAATTTTATCTCGGCCAAAAAACACTCTCAGAGCTTTCTGTTTCAAGACATCAAAAGACTTAAAGAGGCAGTTTCTCCCACCCGACTCGCATCATCGCAAAAAAAACAAATTCGTGCTTTTTTTAAAAAATATAAAAAAGAAGTGCGTTGGATGCTCCTATTTTTGCTTGTGATTCAGCTCATTGAAATCGGCATTCCCATGGTGATGTACGGCTACATGGAATATTTTCTCCGTCTGCTTGAGACCTCAAAGCTCGTGATTTTAAGTGCAGTTCTCCTGGCTTTAGTGGGTTTATACCTGTGGGCTTCTCATCAGGGCATCAGTCTTTCGCGCGGCCTCATCATTCAATTCATAAATGAATTGCGACGCAGTTGGCTTACCCTGTTTTTAAAAAAACCTGCGTCAAAGCTTACGCTCAACGACACAGCCAGTTTTTTTACCAAAGTGACGTATCATTTTTCATTGGTCAAAATGGGGCTGTATCAGGTGATCGTTTACAGTCTTCAATTCATCTTGCTGACACTCGCTTTATTGATCTTTGGGCTGATTTTTTCAACCCCTGTGCTCATTGGCACAGGCCTTGTCTTGTTTTTTTCTCTGGGGGTGTTTTATCTGGGTTACATTGTTTCAAAATATTACATCTCCCAAGATCAAACCCTTTACAGTCATATCCTCCACGTTGTGGCCAAGAGCCTTTCAAATGTCTATGCCATTCAGACAGCTCAAAATGAAAATCGTTTGTTGAGTTATTTTGATGAAATGGTGAACCTGGATTCTCATTTTCGTCTCAAGCGTGAGATGTGGATTCAAATGACCGATAAATTACTGTTTGCCTTCATTAGTATGACAGTGGGAATTTTTGCGTTCATACAACTGTATTTTCCCTTCTTCGAGATTCAGAACCTGTTTCAAGGGCTGGCATACACTGTCATTTTGGGCTTATATATAAAACAAGTTTATTTGGCCATGCACATCGGTATCAACACCTTTCCCTTGAAATTAGGCCTGTCGTTGAGTGTTCCGGAAACTCCCGTGGAGCCCATTCGAAGAAGCCAGGTGCCTTCTGAGATCCTGACACTCAATTTTAGAACTAAAAAGATGAAATTCGAAAGGCAAGGTTCTTATTTAAAGGCCTTGGAATTCAACTTCTCTGCGGGAAACCAGGTTTTTATTTATAGTCCTGAGGCAGAAAAACTCCGTTATTTTTCCACCCTATTTGCTGGCTCCCTTCCCGATTATTTGGCCAAAGGGTGGATCGTTCACCTGAATCAAAAACGAGAACTTTATAAATATTATAAAAGAAGTCAGCTAAAACGTCTTCATCTCCCCGACCAGATTCACCTGAGTGGGACTTTATTTGAATTTCTTTCCAACACTTGTGTTGAAGCCACCATTCCGCAAAATCAAAGCCTCGCCATCACAAAGCAACTTTCAGAAATCGAAGGGTTTGATTTTATTTTCAAGTTGCCCAAGGCCTTGGGGTCTGATGTGTCCTTGCTTTCTCATCGTCAAAAGGCCCTGCTTGTTTTGGCTCATGCCCTCTTTCATCCGCCGACACTTTTAATCATCGATGCCTTGTGGGTGGATTTAAATGACCTTTCTTTCAAAGCTATTTTAAAAAAAGTCCTTGAAGCTTCTCCAAAAATCATTATGGTTCGTTTGAGCACTTCAAAAACATTCATATCTTCCAATGATCTCGTTCATTCGTTCTGATTACCAAAAACACCGGAAAAAATATCAGCGAGCGGGCCAAAAAATTGTTTTATTTGCCTTTTTCTTTTCAATCATTGTTGTTTTTAGTTTTTGGTTGCCCAAATGGTCCTTACCCGCAAACATTCTCTATGCTCCAGCGACTCAAAACCAGGTTCAAGAAGATTTTTCGGGAACCTTATATTTCAATGCACAAGAGCATTCAACCCATTTACAAACAAAAATTTTGGAGGCCATCGCGTCCGCCCGTCAAAGTATTGATGTAGCGATGTATTCCATCGACATGCCCGAGGTTGAAAAAGCCCTCATTCAAGCCCAAGAAAGAGGGGTAGAAGTGAGACTTATCCTTTCAAAAAATAAATCGAAGCAGCATGAAGATTTAGTTTCCCATTTTCCAGCTGATCAAGTTTTTCAATTAGGAGATGAGGAAGTCTACATGCATAACAAATACTTATTGATCGATAAGGGTAAAAATCCACAGCTTTTGTTTGGCTCCCTCAACTACACCTCCCTTCAAGAACGTTATGATCCCAGTTTTATTCTAGAAACTCGCGACCCTTATTTTATTGAACCCTTCATTCTCGAAACGGAACGTCTGATTCAAAGGGGGCAGGGGACCTTTAAATTTCAAGAAGGCGATTATAGCCCTTTCTCTCAAATGGCCTTGTATTCCAATGGTTTTGTAGAAACGTGGTTTTCGCCAGGTTTTAAAGAAAATTCAGTCAAAACCCGTATTTTAGAAATGATCGATCAAGCCACCTCTTCCATTGACATCATGATCTGGAGGATGACGGATAAAGACATTGCCAAGGCTTTGGTTGAAAAAGGCAAACAAGGCGTGAACGTTCGGGTGATCACGGACGACTACTATCTTTGGTCTCAAGCGTCTTCGGTGGGCTTGCTTTTGGAAGCGAAGCGGGCCTTCAAACTGGATTCCCTCAACGTGGTGAGCGATGGGCTGAGAACCTTGGATTTGAATCAAAAAATTGAGGAGGGATTGGGTTATTTTAATCCCTATTTTCATCAACACACCTTGTTGGTGGACGATAAAATGGCTCTTTCGGGATCAAACAACTGGAGTTTTAATGGATTTTATAGAAATGATGAGTCAATCGTGATTTCCAACGTGGATTTTTGGGTGAAGGGATTTCGAGCCTCTTTTGATCATAATTTTGGGGAACTTCAAGGCTCGTCTCCTATTTTCCTCCAAAACGGTATGTTGTCTTCCACCACTTTGCCCCAGGGTGCTCAAAGAGTTTTGGTGGTTCTAGAAGAAAGTGAAAAACAAATTTACCCCAAAATCTGTTTTGAGCAAGTCCTCACTGAGGACAGTAAATCGATTGAAATTCCAAAAAATTGCTTTCAGTCCCAAGCCAGGTTACTTGTTTTGGATGGCGAAAATAAATTGTTGGGGAGTTTATATCTTTAGGTCAAATTGAAGTTTCACAATGCGTTGAAAGAGGGCTGTACACAGTGGTATCACTTCACAAACCCCTCCATCACCCCCTCATACGTTTGCCGTTTTTTAGTGAGGCTGATTTTATCTCCTTCCACCATCACCTCTGGAATCCCTTCTCGAATATTATAATTAGAACTCATGGAACTCCCATAGGCTCCCGCGACTAAGATGGCCAAAATGTCGCCTTCCTGTGGGTCACCCAATTCGATTCCTTTATTGAACACGTCACAGGTTTCACAGACATTTCCGACCACCTGAACGAGTTTTTTCGGAGCATTCATTTTCGACACGTTAACGATGTGATGATACGCATCATACATCGCCGGACGAATGAGATTGTGGAAGCCAGAATCTAAGCCGACAAAGGTTACATTACCTTTCTGCTTAATCGTCGTGATTTTAGACAATAAAACTGTTGATCGGGCCACTAAAAATTTCCCAGGTTCGATCCGGATTTCGATGTTTTTCCCGGTGTCCTGATTGAACTGATCGATGAGGGGTTGCAGCACCTCCGCGAAGGCCGTGAGGTTGATTTCCGGTTTGTCAGGATGATATTGAACCCCGAACCCTCCGCCCAAATCGAGAAATTCGACGGACCCGAACTGCCGAGCCACCTGACACACGGCCTGAATCGATTTTCCAAACACCTCTGCCTCATAAAACCCGGAACCGATGTGACTGTGAATCCCCACTAATTTGAGATTGAATTCTAAGAGAATCTTTTTGACCTCCTCCAGATCGCCCAAGGCAATCCCAAACTTGCTTTCCGACTGCCCCGTCGTCACTTTTTCCGATTCACCCGCCCCCACTTCGGGACAAATGCGGATGGAAACATGTTGGCCAGGAAACCGTTGACCGAAACGCCGGAGTTCAGACAACGACCCCAGATTTTGCAGCACTCCTTTTTCTCCCGCATACTCAATTTCCTCGTACGACGGGTTACTGGGGGTGAAGATGATCTGTTCCGGCCGGTAACCCAGCTCCAAAGCCAACTTGATTTCATTGGGCGAAACCGCATCGATGCCGTAAATGCCTGCTTCCTTAATGTTCCTTACAATATGCGGATTGTAGTTGGCCTTAAGGGCGTAAAAGATTTTGAGGTTGAAAGTGGAAAAGGCCCTCAAAAGAGTTTCAGCTTTTTGGTGAATGATGGTTGGATCTGTCACATAAACTGGAGAGCCTAGTTCATCGACGATTTTTTGGGCTTGGGAGAGAGTGGGAATGAACATAGAAATTTTATGAGCAATTATATTAAATAGCTTCCATCATATTTTCTGAGCCTCTTCAATGGCTTTATGTTTTTGCTCCTTAATCTTCTCAATCTCCTCCGCGGAATAATATTTAGGATCAAGGTATTTTCTGAAATGGAAAATAACTTTATATAAGTATAAAACTGAACCGATAAAAATGATGGGGCTTAAAAAAGTTAAAATGGAGCGAGTATATACTCCATTTCCCGAAATAATTTCTCCCCAGGAGAAGCCATTTTCTCTAAAAAATAAGTAAACCATGGGCAACGCAAAAACCCAAAAGAACCATGTTAAATTCTTCGTGATCCTTTTCATCTTTAGGATCCAGACCTCATCATCAACAAAGAGGGGAAAGGGTATGATTAAAGCGCCTATCTTTTGCGCAAAAAATCTGAGGATGAAGAGGGGGGCGAAAAATAAAATAAGCCACGCCCACTCACCTTGTTCTATTTTTGAAAAGACGAAAATAAAGCCTCCCACAAAATAAAAAAACATAATGGGGATGAACTTTAATAAATCCCCTTTGTCCGTGATCAAATGCACGTTATTTTCAGAATCGGGATGCAAGGCATCCTCCATAATCAGTAAATATTCCTTAATATTCTCTTCAGCTGAGGTTTTTTCCTTCATTACTACTTCAATTGCGCTTTGATCATGAGACGTGATTCGGGCCGTTTTAATGCCATCTTCAAGCAGGCATACTACTATTTTCTGCAACAGTTCAGGATTCGGACTTTCATAGACTTTAATGTATTTCATAAGCTTCACTTTAATTGACCTATTTTAATAATCAAATTATATCACTAAAAAACTTCCTAAATGAGGCACAAGGCGTTTACCATGAATAAATTTAGAAAGGACTGGCTTTCATCACAAAATCCTCCAAGCCTGACCATCGGGCGGTGTGAAGATGAACATGAAATTAAAGGAGTTATTTTCTAAAAAGCCGTCTGCCATTCATGATGAGTGTCATCACACCAGAGAAAATGGCTGAAAAAAGAATAAAAATTCCCAGTCCCCCAAAGACAACGGTCAGCACAAAGGGGTCAAAAAAGGCCAAGGGGTCGGACGTGCTATCGAAGGGTGCCCACATGATAAAATAGGCATAAGCCAGGGGCAGGATGACTGTTCCAAAAAGAAGAAAGTGAATTGATTTTTTAAAACCGACTTCAGAAAAAGGAAGGAAATGGAAAAGAACGACTCCCAACAAATTCCCCAAAAGAAGGCCCAATAAACTTGTCATCTGCATGCAGGGCCAATTTTCAGAGGAGGCATGAGAGGAAAAACCTAACACTGCACACATTTGGAATTCCCCGAAAACCAAAATAAGGGACAACCCTAAAACACCAAAAATGACTCCACCAAAGAGACCAGCAACAAATTGGCCCAACTTTTTTGTTTTTTCATCCACAATCAAAGATTATTTTCTTTAAAATACCACAATAAAAAATGATTGATGATAAAATAAGGGTGACTTTGAATTTTCTGCTATAATTTGTTTCATGGAATATAAACTGAAATTTAAAACTTAAAATTTAAAATTGAAATGCACTCTCACCGCTTTCTCATCACCGGAGGTCAAAAGTTAAACGGGACCGTGAAAGTGGGTGGTTCCAAAAATGCTGCCCTGCCCATCATGTCTGCGGCGCTTTTGACGGACGAAGAAGTGACCCTTCACAATGTTCCAGACATTGCCGACATTGCCACCATGTGCAAGATTTTAGGATTCTTGGGCGTCGAAACCCATTTTGATCAGGGAACGTTGAGAATTCGGGCGGCCGAGATTCAGAATCGGGAGATTGAACATGAACTGGTGAGTAAATTACGAGGCTCCAGCTTATTGATGGCCCCTCTTTTATCTAGAAATGGAGAGGTTAGATTAGCGTTCCCTGGTGGATGTGTGCTCGGAAAACGGCCCATGTCCCCCCATTTGGATGCCTTTGAAGCCTTGAATGTGAAAATCTTACAACAAGACGAGCTCCTGCATCTGAAAACGGACGGGCTAATTGGGAAGGATTTCACCATGACTGAATCGAGTGTGACAGCGACGGAAAATGCCATCATGACCGCAGTGTTGGCCAAAGGAAACACGGTGATTCGACTGGCCGCCAGTGAGCCGCATGTTCAGGATTTGTGTCATTTTTTAAACCAGATGGGAGCCAAAATTTCCGGCATTGGTCATCACACCTTATTCATTGAAGGGGTAGCAAAACTTCACGGCACCGAGTATCGGGTAACGTCGGATTATCTGGAGGCAGGAACGTTGGTTTTGGCCGCAGCCATCACGGGAGGAACGGTGGAGGTGCAGGATATTGTGCCGGAACATCTGGATATTTTTTGGCAGAAACTCAGGGAAGTGGGTGTGAAATTTGAATTGGGGATGGATTCGGTGAAAGTATTGCCTTCAAAAAACTTGAAACCGATCCGGCTCCAGACAGCCATTTTCCCTAGTTTTCCGACGGACTTACAAGCCCCATTTGCCACCCTCTTGACTCAGGCAGAGGGGACAAGTTTTATTTTTGAAACCTTGTTTGATGGACGACTTCAGTACTTGTATGAATTGGAAAAAATGGGGGCGAAATCTAAAATCCTCAATCCTTACCAAGCCGAAATTGAGGGTCCGGCTCATCTGAAAGGCGCCAACGTCGCCAGCTGTGACATCCGGGCAGGAGCAGGCGTGGTGTTGGCTGCCCTGGCGGCAGAGGGGACAACGGAAATCACCAATATTTATTACATTGATCGTGGGTATGATAAGTTGGAGGAGAAGTTGAACAGTTTGGGGGCGAAGATTGAGAGGATTGAATAATTTAATGAAATGCTAAAAAATATCCTTTTAATTTCCGGAGGCATAGAATTGATGGTAGCCCTATCGCTCATCGGCTACATGCTGATTTTCAAACCATTCAACGATGGGGCAGCGACCCCTTATTGGATCCTTTTAGTGGTCTCATTCATTGCTTTCCTCATCCTTCCCAGCCTATTTTTAGTCTATAAAGACAAGCTCCTTTGGCTTTCGATCATCCTTCTTATCCCCCCATTTCTTTGTTTTGTGTTTTGGATCATTCTGATGAATCTAAGGCTCACCCGATTGTTTTAAATTGTAAAGTGTCAAAAGGCAATTAATTCATTTATGATCAGAACTACTCTCTTGTCCTTGGGCTCATTGGAAATATTGATGTTGATCATTTTCCTATGCTTGATTTTCTTCTCCGATCCAAACACCATGGAAAGAAAGGATGGCTCAGCAGCCTATGCTGCCTTCTTACTCCTCGTGGTCCTTATTTTCCTCGTTTTGCCGGGGGCGATTTTAGCTTATAAAGATAAATGGCTGTGGCTTTCAGGAATACTTTTGGCACCGCCTACGGTGGGGCTTTTGATTTGGCTGGGAATAGGAGCTAAAATTCTTTTTAAGAAGTTGTTCTGAAAAATTAGTAAACTTCATCATTAGAGCCAATATTGAGGAGCCAGATTTCGTTCTCTTTTCTTTCAAAAATAACCCTCAAATTATAAGCCAGAGAAAAGGCCCACTGATCTTTCATTCTACCAGAGAGTTTGTGGATTTTGAGAGAGGTTGCTGGCGGGTGTTCAGTTAAAAGATCAGTTAAAAGAATAATCGCATTATTCAGAATCCCAAGGAGTTTAGGTTTTTTTAGAATCAATTTTTTGAAACGAGCCAAAGAATACGTTGAATATATGATTTCAGACTTCATCTTTTTCTATTTCTTTCGTTAAATGTTTTATAAAGTCTTCGGTTGAATTAAAAGGTTTATGTCCTCCCCCCCCCTCAATTTCAGCCTTTGCCTCCAAGGTTTCCTGCACAAATAACTCATGCTTCAATTCCTTGATGGCTTCATAAAGCTCATTCAGTTTATCAATTGAAATCACAGCAGCAGGAAATTCAGAATGTACTAAAATGGGCACCACGCCTTCTTTCTTAACTCGTTTGAGGAGGGCTTTAGGATCCCGCCTCATGTCAGTAACGGTAATGGGTTGAGT
>CAZNDI010000020.1:0-13100 GCA_964571805.1 uncultured Candidatus Peribacteria bacterium | reverse complement strand
CGAAGGCTTTCAAAAGGCTTTTGAGAACACAGGGCGGAAAATGACCGAAATATCAGGAAAACAAGCCTTTAAACTTTACGATACCTTTGGCTTCCCCATCGAAATGACCGAAGAACTGGCTCAAGAAAAAGAAATGACGGTCGACAAAACCGGTTTTGAGGAAGCCTATAAAGAACATCAAGAGAAATCCCGCTCCCTTTCGGCTGGAGTATTCAAGGGAGGCTTGCAAGATCACAGCTGGGAAACCACTCGCCTCCACACCGCCACCCATTTGATGCACGCCGCCTTACTCAAAGTATTGGGGGATCATGCTAAACAACGGGGTTCAAACATCACGGCCGAACGCCTCCGCTTTGACTACCCTCATCCCGATAAACTGACCGAGGAGCAAAAAGCTGAAGTGGAAAAATACGTGAACGACGCCATCGCTTCGGACCATAAAGTGACCATGGAGATCCTTCCGTTTGAAGACGCCAAAAAACGTCATGCCATCGGCTTGTTTGAGGATAAATATCAGGAAAAAGTGAAGGTTTACGATATGGGTCCCTGGTCCTTGGAAGTTTGTGGCGGCCCCCATGTGGAACACTTGGGTCAATTGAGCCACTTTAAAATCAAGAAAGACGAGTCGATTGGAGCAGGATTGAGGCGAATCAAGGCGGTTTTGATCGATTAATAAAATATTTGAAATTGAAGGTGAAGGCGAGGTTCCGGAACCTCGCCTTCACCTTCAATTCTTTAGCCTAAAATACTTGTATTTTCAGCCTTTTTTTGGTATAATATAAGGATTAATTAAATTACGAATTGTTGGCCGTATTGTGGACCGAATAGTAGTTAATCACAATACGGCCAACAATTCGGCCCACTATCCGAAATTTCATGTTCAACTTCCTCATCCCCACTGCCCAAGCCCAAGGCTTCTTCAGTACTGTTTCTAATACCGCCACGGCAGGAAAAGATGCTGCGGTAGAAAAAACACAAGTCGGCCTCCAAGGCTTAGTGACCTACGTTTTCAACAACATCGACAATTGGATTGCAGGCATCATCGTAGTGGTCGTCTTTTATCTTTTGGGTCGCATGGGAGCCGCCGCCATCAAAAAAGCCATCCTCAAAAAACGCGATGACGTTCAAGAAAGTGCCCTGATTTTAGTCGAACGGATCACCAAAATCACCATCCTCGGCATTGGAATCACCATCGCCTTTGCCCTCAATGGACTCAACTTCACCGCAGTCATAGGCGCCTTGTCCCTCGGGATCGGGTTTGCCCTCAAAGACATCATCGGAAACTTCATTTCGGGCGTCATCATGCTTTCTCAGAATCGCATCAATATTGGAGATTTCATCAAAGTGGGAAATGCCGGTGTATTAGGAACCATTGTCAGCATCGACACCCGCGCAACCATTCTTCAAGCCATTGATGGAACGGAAATCGTGATCCCCAATCAAACCATGTTGGGAGAAACCTTGGTCAGTTACACCACCAACCCCTTCAGACGGGTCGAATTTCCCGTAGGCGTCGACTATAAAACAGACTTGGCCATGGTCACCAGCCTCATCAAAGGAATTTTAGATAAAGATGAAGCCATTGTCGTAAAACCTGCCCCTTCGGTGATTGTGAAAGAATTTGGCGAGAGCTCCATCAATCTTTCCATCCGTTTTTGGGTTGAAACCGGCACAGGATGGATGAAAGTGCGCTCGAACGTCATTCACAAAATCAAACACGCCTTCGATGAACTTGGTATCAATATCCCCTTCCCTATTCGGACTCTGAAGGTGGATGAAGATGATCGAGCCCTGCTTAAAACCATGGACACGCTCAAAAAAGGAGGAGTTCCAAATGTTCCCCCTACGCCAAATGAGGAAGCCATTTTAAAAGCCGCCATGGAGACTGAAAAAATGGCCAGAATCCCCTACAAAATTTTTGAGGAACACGAAAAGCAAGGTCAAGTTTTGACGAGAGAGGAAATGAAACCCGCTGCGGCCGACCCGATGAACATGCACAAAATCGACCCTACCGCTGCCCATGAAGATGAAGGCAGTGAAATCAGCTTGCCACCCGATACACCTCCTCAAACGTTGTGAGGCCTTTTAGAATTTTCAAGACGCCATCCTCAAACAAGGTCAGCATTTTACAGTGTGAATTGATGTAGTCGTTGATTTCAGACATCGGCTTTTCGTTTAGAACCAAATTGCGTATCTCCTGGTCGAAACGAAGCACTTCGGCAATGGCGGTTTGACCGCGGTATCCCAGATAAGCACACTGCTCGCAACCTTTGGCATGACGAAGGGTCGCAGGCATGACAGGGACTTCCAACCCCTTTTTCTGAATGGAATTCAAGGCAAGTTCAAGGGCTTGCTTCTCTAAAATTGTGAGCGGCTTTTCTTCCCCACAGTTTTGACATAAAATACGAACCAGTCGCTGAGCAATGATCAGGTCAAGCGCAGGTGCAAGGATAAAGCTCTTCACGCCCATGTTTGAAAGCCGAGAAAAAGCCTCCAGGGCAGAATTGGTATGCAACGTGGTGATCACCAAATGACCCGTCAACGAGGCCTGAGCCGCCGTTTCAGCCGTTTCAAGGTCACGGATCTCCCCCACCATGATGATGTCGGGATCCTGACGCAAAATAGCCCGCAAGCCGGTCACAAAATTATAGTTTTCATCCAGATTCACCTGACTCTGTGTGATTCCCGCCAAATCATATTCGATCGGATCTTCCAAGGTGATGATTTTTTTAGCCGTGGTGTCAACGGACTGAAGCATCGAATACATCGTTGTGGTTTTACCGCTTCCCGTAGGCCCCGTAATGAGGATCATTCCATGCGTCAATTTGAGGGATTCCTGCACATGCCTAAGCCCTTCCCCTTCGTAGCCCAATTTATCAAAAGATTCAAAGGTTCGCTTCGAATCGAGCAAACGCATCACAATGGTCTGACCATAATGACTGGGCATGGTAGAGACGCGGACATTGATTTTACGCTCATTGATCAAAAACCCATATTGGCCATCTTGGGGCACCATGGTGATGTTGAGTTTTAAATGAGCTAGATACTTAATTTGAGTCACCAAACCACGATAGGTCTCTAAAGAGAGCATGAACACCTGCTTCAAAATCCCATCAATTCGAAAGCGCACCAAAACATCGTTTTCTTGGGGCTGAAAATGAATATCGGAAGCATGCGCCTTGTAAGCCCCGACCTGAATGATGTTGAGGGCCTGATCGATGGCAGAGGTTTCTATTTCGTGCTTGAGCTCCTCCAGATTGGCCAATTCTTGAGTAGTGGTTTCCACCGCATTCTCCTTGACCACATTGTCTATCTGTAACCCATGAGCCTCCTTTTGCTTCTTAAAATAAATCGCCTGAGCATTTTGGAGGGATTCCGAACTACAAAGGATGACGGTCACATCGTAGCCCTTTATTTTAAGCTCGGTGATCAAAGCCTTGGTCGCTGGCAAGTCAGGATTCAAAACAGCCAAACGAACCTTCTTCCCCGACTTAAAAAAAGCCGCCGCCTTAGCCTTGAGAGACTTTTCTTTGGGAATAAAATGCTCCAAATCAGAATTCAAAGCAAAGCGAAGCAAATTGACATAAGGATAGTTGAGACGCTTGGCCTTTTCTTGGACATCTTTTTCCTTCGCCTGCTGAGTGATCGCTGCAATATGCTGCTGAGCCGAGGACGCCTGTGGATTGAGAAAGGAGTCTGACATTTGTATTAAAAATTGAAAATTGAAGATTAAAAATTAATTTTCAATTTTCAATTTTTAATCTTCAATCAATAAATTTATCTCATTATTATAGCATAAAAAGCCTCAATAATCAATTAAAGCTAAGCCAGTCCATTTGATTTTTCTTAAAAAGAGCCTAGAATTGATTCAAATCATAACAAACACCACCATGAATAAAATTTTAAAAACAACGTTTCTATCCCTCTTCTGCCTGGTCCTTTTGGCAGCCTGCGGTAAAAAAGAAGACACAACAAAGCCAGCCGACACGGCCAACATAGGAGATATTGTCAATCAGACCCCAGGAGTGGGCCTTGAATTTGCCGACTGCCCCGGAAACTACGACCCTGTTTGTACCACCGACACCAAATTGACCTACAAGAATGCTTGTCACGCCGAAAAAGCGGGTGAAAACGCTTGGCAACCGGGAGAATGCTAGGTCACAAGGTCAACAAAAGGTCATGAACCCTTGCCCTATCCCTCTGACCTCCTAGAACTACTGATAAAAAAACCCTCCGGCATCACACCGGAGGGTTTTTTGTGCGCTCACTCATCAATGATTATTTTCTCACCTTACGCACTCTTGAGTATGAATTCTGTGTAATGACACCACTTTAGAAGCGGAGAGCGTGGAGCGTGGAGCGTGGAGCGTGGAGCGTGGAGCGTGGAGCGTGGAGCGTGGAGCGTGGAGCGATTCAAAATTGAGATTAGCTCTCCGCTCTTCGCTCACCGCTCACCGCTTGTTAGAGATGCGTGACATGAGTTATTTTTTTAGAATGGCATTGATCGTGGCCTCATCGGTATTGGAATAAAGGTCTCGTTGCAACATGGCATGAATCAACATGTCGAAAGCATTCTTTCGAAGTACCGGTTGATTGGGCTGCAAAAGCGCATTAGGAACATACTTAATCAAACCCTGATGAGCCGCTTTGGCATAGAATTCATAAGACCAAAGGTTCGACACCGCTGACACTGCATTATTATCTCGAGGCGATTCCACACCCGTTCTAAACTCTTGAATCATCGTGATCGGTTTCATGAGCTCTTGAACTTGAATGGCACGATTAGGTTCAAAATTACCGGCGTCTGTTCCACGCATGGCGGCCTCATTTGGGCCAGAGTAATATTGAATACTGTAGGCAATATTCTGAGCTGTCGTACTAGGAGCGGAACCTGATCGAGGTAAATCAAGGTAAGAAATCATAGGGTCTCCATTGGAACGAAATTTTGGAAGTGTGTCTTCATCAAGGATAGGTAAGCAATGCGACAACATGATCAATTTTGCCAATTCGATACGTGTGAAAGGATTATTAAGGCCCACGACGGTCTTGCCTGTGGCCTGGAGATCAGAAGCATAACCACTGAGCAAGTATTGTGAAGTCTCATTTTCAAGAGACAAATACGTATTTTTTAGAGTGATGGCAGCCAAAGCCCCTACACCATTGATATCAGTTATATCTGAGAAGGCCAATTTACGCTGAGTATTAAGTCCTAGACACTCCCGATTAGATTCACCCACATAGTCATCATTGGGGTCAAAAGGAATGGAACCATCATCGTTGAGACCTTCATCGTTATCACTTGGATCATAACTCCCTGGGTTATTAGGATTACCATCGGAATGACAATCTGGATCTTTCTGATCTACTTTTTTATCATTGTCATTGTCCTTTCCGTCGGAACATTGAGGCTCATCCCCTTCATTATTATCCCCTGGATCATAACTTCCTGGGTTATTTGGATTGTTATCGGTGTGACATCCAGGATCCTTTTCATCCATCACGCCATCGTTATCATTATCATTTCCGTCAGCACACTGAGGTTTATTAGTTTCATCAGAGTCTTTTGGATCATAACTATCTTGGTTGTTAGGATTACCATCGGTATGACACCCTGGGTCCTTTTCGTCAATTTTCCCATCATTGTCATTGTCTAAAGTATCTGCACAAATAAATCTTTTGTCTGGGTCTGTTTCATCAGGATCAGTGGGGTCATATTGTCCATCATGCATACAACCTGGATCATTTTGATCCTTCACCCCATCATTGTCATTGTCTTTTCCATCTGAACATTGTGGCACATCTGTTTCATCATTGTCTTTAGGATCATAACTGCCTTCATTGTCAGGATTACCATCCGTGTGGCATCCTGGATCTTTTTTATCCTTTACACCATCGGTGTCGTTATCTTTATTGTCTGAACAGGCAAGCTCTCCTCCTTCATCAGGATCTGTAGGATCGTAAGTACCTGGATTCTCTGGATCTCCATCGGTATGACATCCAGGGTCCTTTTCATCCATGACCCCATCGTTGTCATTGTCCATTCCATCAGAACATTGAGGCTCATCTGTTTCATCTGGATCTTGTGGATCGTATTGTCCATCGTGGATACAACCTGGATCTAATTTATCGATTTTATTATCATTGTCGTTATCTTTGCCATCAAGACAAGCGGGTAAAACCAAGATCATTTCCTTAACGATATGGACAGTGATATTGACGGTCTCTGATTTTTTTTCTCCAGAATCACCAGTATAGACTTCGTAAGCTGAAATAGGTTCATTCGTACCTTCTTCTACAGAATCTAACCACTTGAGATTGTCTGTTTTATAGGTGCCTTGAGCTGAACAAAGGGCGTAGGCAGGATTTTTTTGAGTTTGTTGATTAAGAAATACATGCTGATAGGGATCACACTTTCCTGAAATCGTGAAAAGATCTTGCTTCTTTAGATTAGCTCCATTTTTAGGATCATCAATAGTGATGGTGCCAGTGGCACATTCAATCTCTATGGTTCCTGTAGGATCGAAACAACCCCCTCCATAACCTTCTCCTCCTTCCGGCTCGCAATCAGGAAATACACCGCCATTATTACATCCACCACCAGAACCCCCAAAAATAACATTTACCATCACAGAATCACTGGGTGACTTAGTATTGTTGGCAAGAATTTGGTAAGCTGAAATTTCTTCTTTAGAACCAGTCCATCCATCTTGAGGGTTTCCCTGTGGATCAGTCCATTCTCCACTCCACATAAGATCTTCTGCAATAAACTTACCAGCGCTGCAAGTCACTTTAACAGGACTATTTTTTATTTTGGCTGTGATATAAACTTCTGCTCCCGATGAACATGTACCACTAACAGTAAATAGATCATCAGAAAAAGGGCCGCTACCCTCTTGGGGCTCATAAATAATTACGGACCCTGGAGCAACTTTATCTTTGGCTCCCGGATTTTCAGTGGGACCATCTGGAGATTCTGGAGTGGCTACAAAGTCACTTGGCCCACTGGGGGGGGCTTGAGGCTCAGGAGCTGCCACAAAGTCACTTGGCCCTGAGTTCCCTATATTAATAGGGGCAAGTTGAAGCTCTGGAGTAGGCTGAGGAGCTGGAGCCAAGCTATTGTTTGTTCCAATCTTAAAGTTATTCGCTTGAGCTTCAGAAAGTTGTTGTAAGGGGCTTAGCCCTGTAACAGCCAACAACATTGCCAAGGCAACAAAGCTGAAAAATAATCGGTTTTTCATTTTTTGTATTTATTATTATGTTAAATAATCTTGCCATTATAGCAAAGATACGAACATCGGTCAAGAAAATTAAACCTGAGAAATGAAACCATTCTCCGCCACGCCTTTATTAAGGAGCTCAGAATAAAAATCAGGGAACTCGCCTATTTTTTCCGCCCATGTAAAATATTTGCATTCAATTGAAAAGTTTGTTATAATGACATGATTCAAAAATAAAAATTTAACACTAAATATAAAAATATCATGGCTAATAATTATGACTTATACAAAGGACAAGGTGAGGGAGAAATAGGAGCTGAACCGAAGCGAAGGGAAATTCCTAAAGCTGGAGAAACATTACCTCCAACACCAGAAGAATTACAAGCTGCTTGGGAGGGAATTAAAAACACGGCTCAGAAAGGTTTAGAAACTATAAAAGCAGGCGTAGAGAGCGTAAGAGGAGTAGGGGGGAAAGCTGCAGAATTAGTAGGTGCGTCGGCACCTGAAGCGAGTAAAGTTGAGACTTCTACAATTAGTGCCGGGTTTAAAAATGTTAGTGACACGTTAAATACAGGAATTAAACTAGCGACTGACAAAGTAAACGAAGGAATTAAACTAGGGACTGAGGCCATAACAGAAATAAAAAAACCAAAAGAAGCACCAAAAAATAATAACTCGAAAAAAAAGGAAGGTGGTAAAAAAATAAAAGGACCATCTGATGATTATATCGCAACTCAAAGAGCATTGGACACACAAAATGAAGCTAAAATTAAATTGGCTAACGATGGAGTGGATAGAGACCCTGACGGAACCTTTTGGGATGGAAAAACCGAAAAAACCAGTACTGGTCAAACAGAATCAACTGAAGTCGCTCTAAATAATGCTGAGTTATTGGCACTTGGTAGAAATATGATAGATACTTATAAAAAAGGAGATCTCAAGGGTGGAAAGGCAATGGAAGATAAGATAGATCATGCTTTGAGCGCTTCTAGCCTTACCAAAAGGACATTGGTATCAGGAGAAATGGGTGAATCGGAATATGATTTAGATACAACAGGCGTAGAAGGAACACATAAAGATAGAATGATAAAGTTTAAAGAAGGACTTGTTAATAGTCTATCCGATGACGAACTAAAAGCTGTAGCAGCAGGAATTGGTGGTATGGACCTTTATACCTTAGCTAAACGAGACACGGAATTTAAAGTTATAGTGTTGAGAAAGGTAGGCATTGACACGACAAGCATTAAACCTGATGATCAACCTGAGCCCCCAAGTGAGCCTGCTACTCACGTCGAAGCCGCACAAGCACCACGTGAGGAAGGACCCACCTCTTCAAAAGCCCCTGCCACCACTCCTTCTAATGAAAAGAAGGGCGCTGAACAAGCCAAAGATTCAACAGAGTTCAAGGAGGGCTTACATAGACTACTCATTCAAGCTCTTGAAAAAGGAGACAAGGTAGCCATTAAAGCCATTGACGATAAATTAAATGAATGGAGGTACAAAGATCTTATGTTCGGTTCACCCAAGGGACAACCTTACACGGAAGTAGGAAAAGTAAATGGTGCTCCTATGAGGACGCAATTTAAAGGCGAAGCCATTAGAGAAAGAAAACAAATGTTTATCAATGAACTCATGGGGCAAGGAATGACCCGAGAACAACTTGTTAAGTTGGTTGAACTTGCACCCACCCCTGGGATCTTGAAAAAACGATCCCTCAAATATGCCGCTCAACAAAGACTTGATCAAATGGGGGAAAAGGCTGCTTAATAGTAAAAAGTGGCGAGCGACCAGTAATCAGAATAAAAAAATCAAAAAAGGATGAAATTTAATTTCATCCTTTTTTAGCAAGCAATTTACGCCTCAAGTGAGGCTTTCTACCAGAGTAGATCCAAATTTATTTCTTCAAAGACTTCCTCATGAACGCCGGCACATCCAAATCTTCCTCTGCATTCTTTTTTGGCACCGTCACCGAAGGGGAAGCAGAATTAGGTTGAGCCATAGTCATTCGAGACGTAGGCGAATTGCCCAAACGAGAGATCGTCCCGCTCGCACCAGAATTCATAGACTGTTGCTGTCTCATCTCCTCTTGAGTGAAACCCGTCGCAATCACCGTACACTTGATCTCACCCGTATAATTCTCATTCACCACCGTACCAAAAATGATGCGAGCATCAGAATCAGCCGCCTCTGTAATCACCTTAGCCGCCTCATCCACCTCAAACATAGAAAGATCATTCCCTCCCGTAATATTAAAGAGAATCCCCTTCGCGCCACTGATCGACATCTCAAGCAAAGGACTTTCAATCGCCGCTCGAGCCGCATCCACCGCTCGGTTCTCACCCGTTCCATAACCAATCCCCATCAACGCAGAACCCGCATTTTGCATGATCGTTCGCACATCCGCAAAGTCGACGTTGATCATTCCATGAGTGGTAATCAAATCAGCAATCCCTTGAATCGCCTGACGAAGCACATCATCCACGACAATAAAAGCATCGGTCAACGGTGTCTTTTTATCAATGATCGAAAGAATACGGTCATTAGGAATCGTGATGATGGTGTCCACTTTAGACTTCAAACTCTCCATTCCCTCCACCGCAGCCTGCATGCGACTTGCTCCTTCAAAAGAGAAAGGACGAGTGATGACTCCAACGGTCAGAATACCCATTTCTCGAGCAATATCTGCCACCACAGGAGCCGCACCCGTTCCAGTTCCTCCACCCATACCACAGGTGATGAACACCATGTCGGCCCCTTCAATCGCCGCCTTCAACTCCTCACTGCTTTCTTCCGCAGCCTTCTTACCCACATCAGGCGTACTCCCTGCCCCCAAGCCTTTGGTCAGAGCTTTACCGATATTGATACGTTTTGGAGCTTGAGAATGATACAAAGCCTGTGCATCCGTATTGATAGAAATAAATTCAACGCCTTCCACTTTAGAGGCAATCATGCGATTGACCGCATTACCTCCTCCCCCACCCACTCCAAAAACCTTGATACAGGCAAGAGGCGTGATGTCGGGAGTCACCTCAGTAGAGGTCTTAGGAGGCGTGTAGCGGTTTTGACCGGAACCCGAAGAAGCGCTGTGAAATAAACTTTTGAGTGTTTGAGACATAGACCTGAGAAAATTAGGTAATAATGAAGTAAGTAATAAACAAAAAGGAAATAAAGCCGGCATCGCTGTATTTTTTATTTATTTTTGTTTTTTCTTACTGAACCACCAAGCAGAATCACAAGGTTTGATATTTTAAACTAATTTTTTAATCATGGCAATAGATTTTTGAACCATCCTTTCACAGAAACAAACATTTTTTTAACATCAAAGGAAGTCATCTTATAACTCGTTCCTTCATATTTGGCGCCCCAAGAAATCAAACCAATGGCGGTGGCATAAGCAGGATCATCAATTTTATCCACCACTCCTTCAATTTCTGTCGGAAAACCAATCTGAACAGGAAGGCCCAGAACATCTCGAGCCAAATCAAGACATCCGGGGATCTTAACCCCTGCTCCCGTCAAAATCGCGCCCGCAGGCAACATACCATCTCTTCCAATCGCTCGAAGCTCATCTTTGACCATCACAAAAATTTCATGGTAACGCGCCTGAATGATTTCAGCCAAATGTTTTTTGGAAACCTTTTGATTGTCGATTTTAGAAAGAAGAGACAAATCAATGGTTTCACGATCACTGATGTCATCCGGAGAAGTATTCCCGTACTCAATCTTAATCTTTTCAGCCGTATCGATAGAAGTTCGAAGCCCAATTGCCACATCATTGGTCACGCTTTCTCCGCCCACAGGAAGGGAAGCAGTGTGCATGGTGGCTCCTTCTTCAAAAATGGCAATGGAAGTACTTCCTGAACCAATATCAATGACAAGGACACCCAATTCTTTTTGTCGACGAGAAAGCACCGCTTCAGCAGAAGCCAAGCTTGAAGGAATCAAATCGTCAATATCGACCCCGGACTGATGCACTGCTTTTTCGAGGTTTTTCACAATTGTCGCTTGACCTGTAATGATGTGAGCATCCACCTCTAGTCTGACTCCGATCATCCCCACTGGATTCTTAATCCCCTGTTGATCATCAATAGAAAAGGATTTTGGAATGATGCGTAAAATTCGTCGATTAGAAGGCATATTAACAGCCTGAGCCGCTTCCAACACACGATTGATGTCGTCTTCAATGATTTCGGACCCTGCATGAGAGATGGCGATCACCCCCTTACTATCAAAAGATTCAACATGGGCGCCAGAAATGCCAACAAACACATGATGAACCGGAGCTCCACTCATTCGCTCAGCATCTTCTAGGGCAGCAGAAATATTGGCAATGGTTTCATCAACGTCAATAATATTCCCCTTTCTCATGCCGGTCGAAGGAGCCACACCCACTCCAATGATATTGGGGGCTTTTTTACCTTCTTGGAGGAGTCCAATGACCACTCTTATTTTTGAGCTACCAACATCTAAGCCGGCAATGATTTGTTCCTTAGCCATTTAAGTCTGTGAATGAATAGTTTTTTTGATCACCTAAAAAGTGGTGCAAGTTGAATCTGTGTTAGAGTCTACAACAAGCCTTTCGGGGGATCAAACCTTTTTTCTAAAAAACTTTCATATAACGATCTATGAATAAAAAAATTGTTCTTATTTTTTGTTTTAAATAAAGGATAAAGTATTGAACAAATTTTATATTTTTTATCGGGCATTTTCTTGGATAATTTAGAATTAATTAATATAATTTTTGTGTTCAACTTTTTCCAGGAAAGAATATTGATTAAAAAATGTATACAAACCACTTGAGACCACAAATGAGGTATCAAAGAGACAAATTGAATAAAAAAATTATACAATAATTAATTAATTATATTGGCTTTATGTAAACAAAAAAATGACACAAAAATTGTATACAACAAAAATAGGCCACATGAGACCTGATGGGCAAATTCTCAAGCAGCGTAAGGCCCGGCTATCTTGCCTAAAACCAAGGTTTCAATGGCATACATTTTTTTATAGTCTTCTTCTTCTTCGTGGTCATGCCCATGGACATGCAGAATTCCATGAACAATTAATTTGATCAACTCATCTTCAAAAGAGTGCTTGTGGTCCTTAGCTTGTCTCTCTGCCGTTTCAACGCTCACATAAATTTCTCCTCCCAAATCTGAATCAGAACGCTCTTCTTCATAGTTGAAAGAAAGGACATCGGTAGGCTTGTCTTTTCCGCGATAGGCTTTATTGAGGGCTTGAATATAAGTGTCGTTCACAAAAATAACATTTAAAATGCCCTCCATGGTCTCAATTTCTTGCTCTAATTTTTCAATATAACCCGAAAAACCCTCAGGATTGAGATCAAATTCTTCGTGATTGAGGTAGTTTAGCTCCATAGTGACAAATGAATGGAGAAAGCATTATTCTGACTTCAGTATAGCAAAAAAATACCTGACGAAAATAGTCTTTTAATAAAGTCAAAACTAATCTTTCTCAGGGATGAGATGATAAAGTTTAGCCTCAAAAAATTGACCTGTTTTTAAGACGGTTTGGCCCAAGATAGATTTAAAGTACGATTCTAAACTATGACCTCGACTATTAAGAAATATATCAATTCTTTGCCCATTCACACTAAGCTGTTCTTTTGTTGCACTATTAGCATGCATTGATAAAAAAATTCGCATTAGTCTGGCTGCTTTATCTGGATCAGCTTGTGCCATAACTAAAAGCTCTTTAATCCTTTCAAAATCCCTTGATGACTGCTGATCTCCTTCCAAATAATCACGAAAAATAACTTCCACCCTTCTAAAATCTAATTTTTTATCAAATTCTGGAATCTCATCTCCATCCTCAGGCAGTTCTTCATCCGCCTGCTGAGGAAGGTGATCACCCTCTTCC
>CAZNDI010000019.1:0-13792 GCA_964571805.1 uncultured Candidatus Peribacteria bacterium | reverse complement strand
TGACGGATTGTTCGGCTTCTTTGTTGTGGGGAGGGATGGCTCCTGCGGCTTGGGACATTTTATGGATGAGTGGGAGTTGAATCGATAAAAGAGCCTCCTCAGTTTAATGATTTGGCTCCTTTTTAGCAATGAGATTCTAATTAAACTAAGCCACCTTCACTTTTGCCTCTTTCTTTTGAAGTTTAATGTCCTCCACTTTGATTCCCTCCATGACCTCTTCGACTTTTACTTCTCCCGTCATGAGAATGGTTCTGATTTCTTTTAGCATGGCTTCGTTCGCTTTTAAGAAATTTTTAGCATTTTCCCGCCCTTGACCCAATTTAGTATCATTGTAGGTATAGAAGGCGCCGGATTTATTCACAATTTTCTTTTCTACAGCGGTGTCTAATAAATCGCCTGCGACAGAGATGCCTTCGTTGAACATGATGTCAAATTCGGCTTGTTTGAAAGGAGGAGCAATCTTATTCTTCACCACTTTTACCTTCACTCTTCGCCCCATGATTTCTTTGGCATCTTCTCCAGAACCCGCTGTCGCGGTGATTTTATCCGTACCTCTTATGTCCAAGCGAATGGAAGAATAGAATTTTAGAGCATTTCCTCCTGTGGTGGTTTCTGGATTGCCAAACATCACTCCAATCTTCATGCGAAGTTGATTGAGGAAGATGACGGTAGTGCCTGTTTTTGAAATGATGGAGGTTAATTTTCGAAGCGCTTGACTCATCAGCCTGGCTTGAAGGCCCATATGAGAATCACCCATCATACCTTCAATTTCAGCTTTGGGGGTTAGGGCGGCGACCGAATCGATGACGATGATGTCTACTGCTCCAGAACGAGTTAGGGTTTCGACAATTTCTAAAGCTTGCTCTCCATTGTCAGGCTGAGAAATGAGAAGTTCCGCCGTGTTCACTCCAATGCGACTGGCGTATTCGGGGTCCAAAGCATGCTCTGCATCGATAAAAGCAGCCGTCCCACCAGCCCGTTGGGCTTCGGCAATGGTGTGAAGGGCCAAGGTGGTTTTACCGGAGGATTCAGGGCCATAGATTTCGATGATGCGTCCTTTTGGAATTCCTCCCCCTAGGGCTCGGTCTAACGATATGGATCCTGTTGAGATGGTTTCTACTTTCACTTTGGACTTGTCTCCCAGCTTCATTATAGCTCCCTGACCGTAACTTTTTTCAATTTGAGCGAGAGCGTTCTTTATGGCGTCAGTTTTTGCGTTCATACTTTTCTTTAGTTAAATGATTAATTTATAGATAGGTTTTGTGAACTTTTTACTGAGCTAATATTAGTGAACAAAAGTTTACTTGTCAAATCATTTCAATAAAAAAAGAGGTAAATCTTTCGTTCACCTCTTTTTTGAGCGGATATTCTGATGTTGACGAAATTTCCCATTTAATTATAGCCACTTTTTGTGTCGAATTAATTTGTAGCCACCCACAACGCTGAACGTCATTAAGAAGGTTAGCCAAATATTGGCTCCCACATTAGGAAGTGCATGAGCATCTACCTCGCTATATTCGATGGAAAAACTAAGGGTACTGATTTCTTTTCCCGCTTTATCCAAAGCTTTTACCGCGTACTCGTTCGTTCCTTTTTTAAGGGTTTTGAGTTGAGTGGAGGCGATGTAATTCCAAGTCGACTGTCCTGGGACGTACTTTTTGAGTTTATATCCGTTGATGGTCAAGCTATATGTATTTTTTGGAGTAGAACCTTTAATGAGATTGTAACTCATTTTGGTCTCTAGTTTATCGCCTTTAAATGAATTTATGCTGAGCTTTCCGCTTTTTGAAGCGCTATTTTCAGGGGCTATTTTTTTCTCGTCGACTTCTGTGACGGGTTCTGACTTTTCTACTGCCTCAGCCTTTGGCTCTTCTTTAGCGTCCACTGGATCGGCATTGGTTTCTGGGACAGGTTCCTCCGTCTTGGCTTCATTGGGCTTAGCCTCTGTTTCACCACTTTCTGTTGAAGAGACCTCAGGATTGGGGCTTTCTCCTTCGCCATTAAAGCGCGTCACATTATCGTTTTGGGCACCACAACTTGATAAAATAATTGTAAAAAAACTCGCAAAAACAAATAGAAGCATTCTCATTTAATCGTATAATTAAATATTAAATATAGCTTTGTTTTTGTTTTACGTTGTAGTAATTCTGAACAGAGGTTTCGGTGCCAAAAGACACATCTCTATCACAGGTGGCGCATTTGAAGCTGAGTTTTTTCCCAATGCGTTTTGGACTGACGGGTGATTTGCACTCTTTGCAGTAGTAGATGATTTTGGCGGGTTGTCCGTCTTCTTGAATGAAGATGGGGTCTACTTCTACATCTGACCGAATGATTTCTGTATATTCTTTGTCAGTGGGTGCGTGAGCTTTGGGAGGGAGGGTTGGATCGACGTTCATGAGGGTGTAATCATTAAGCAAAAATTGGATTGAGGCAAGTTTTCTTCTGAAATTCTTGCTTACAGGATTTTGGAATATTGTATAAATTAATTTTCTAAACGATGACTTTGCTTCACAAGTGCTTAGTGGCTAGTGGTTAGTGGTTAGCTTGGCGCAATTAAATTATGTTTAGCTTACCGCTTACCGACCCAAAGGGTCCCCTTCGGGGCTCATCGCTCATCGCTTTTGAAAGGCACACCGGCTTCACGCTTAAAGTAATTGGATTGTTCGGGTGAAGGTGTTTCTTGGGGTAAGGCTTTTTCTTTTTCTTCCACCAGTGGTTCGGCTTCGTTGAATTCTTTTTCAATTTCTTCCATCAAGGCCACATCTTCTTGAAAAGTGAGGGCTTCCTCGGGCAGTTCTTCGACGATCTTTTCCAACTCGCTCTGCTCTTCGTCTAGCTCTTCCAGACCTGGGGCTTCATGATCAAAAAATTCGAGGACTTCCTTTTTTCTAGTTTTTCGGATGAGGGCAAAGGCGGCTAGGGCACTAAAAAATGCGGCGGCAAGGACGGCCCAAATGCCAAAACGTAGACTAGCCTCTGTGAAGCCCAGGGAGCGCTTCGTGTAGATGGCCATCGTCAAAAGGGTCAAAAAAGCGGCTTGGCCGGTAAAAAAGAAGACGATGCCTTCACGCTTATAGCCAAATTTAGGAAAGGGCAGGTGCATGTTTTCAGAAACCATGGCAAACAATCCCAGAAGGCTCATTAAGAAAATGACAAAGCCAATGACACCCAAATCTCCACTGAGCCCGTATTCCGTCACCACTTTGTTGTCAATGATGTTATTGGTGCTGTACCATGGTAGAAAGGAAGAAACCATGACGGCTAGGGTTCCAAGGCCGATGACTTTTTCTTCCAGACTTAAGCGTAAAAGTGTGTGTTTAAGGCGACGGAGGTTCATTATTTATTTATTATTGTTGAGCGCATTTTAGCACAGGTAAATTTTTGCAACAATGTGGGCTCTAAAATTTCTGAATTAATTTTTACGATCATGCGACTTGCTTTCGACATCAGAGGGATTGGGGGAGATCGTGGAGGAAAGGGGATTTGGACGGCAAACGTGCTTGAAACTATTTTTAACAGCAGCCCCCTCAATCAATATTACTTGTACACGGATAAGGAAATTCAAAATAAATATGCCTCTCTTGCCCATGTTCATGTTGTAAAAGTTGAGGGGCGGGGATTTTTGTGGCACTGGAATTGTTATAAAAAAATGGTGACCGATAAAATTGAGGTTTTTTTGGCCACAGAAAGTTATATCATTCCGTTTTTGCATGATCCCAAAAAACTCAAAGTGGGCTTGGTGGTTCATGATTTGGTGGCTTTTAAATCGCCGGCTAAGCATCAAAAAAAGGCGACTTGGATTGAACACATTACGCTCAAAAAGGCGGTTCAGACGAGTCGTTGGATTTTTACCGTGAGTGAGTCGACCCAAAATGATTTGATTGAACGTTATCCTCATTATCGCTTGAATGAAAAAATGACGGTGGTTTATGCGGGAGTGAGAGCCGAATTTTTAAATCAGAAACCGAAAACTCAACGGGATGAGATCTTAAAACAGCACTCGCTCGATTCAGATTATTTACTCATGGCTAGTACGCTGGAGCCTCGGAAAAATATTGTGGGGGCTTTGGAGGCTTATGCGGAGCTTTCGGTTGAACTTCAAAAAAAATATCCCTTGGTCATTGTGGGCAAAAAAGGCTGGTATTTTGAAGAAATTTTTCAAAAAGTCATCGATCTCAAACTTGAGAAGAAAGTTAAATTTTTAGGTTATGTTTCCGATGAAGATTTGGCTTCCCTGATGCAAGGGGCGACGGCTTTTTTGTTCCCGTCCTTTTATGAGGGCTTTGGGTTGCCTATTTTGGAGGCGATGGCTTTGGGGGTGCCTGTAATTTCTTCTCACAACAGCAGTTTGCCAGAAGTGGGAGGGGAGGCGGTTCATTATGTGGATCCTTATGATGCCAAAAATATGACTGAGGGGATGACTAAAATCTTGGAAAATCCAGCTTACCGAAAGCAATTGATCGACAAGGAGGTGATTCAGGTCAAGCAGTTCAGTTGGAAAAAAACAGCAACACGGATCATGCAATCGCTTGTTGAAAAATAATCCCCACAAACTCTCATCCTATGATTGAAAGAATTGGCATCTCTTCCCGGAAGAATCTCGAAAAACATCATAAGATTTTTAGGCGTTTGTTTGATTATCTCAATAAAAAGGGAAAGAAGGTTTTTTTGGAAAAACGCGTGGCTGACATTTTGGGCGAGGAGAACTACAACGAATTGATTTTGGGGAAGACTAAATTGGATTTGATTTTAGTGATGGGAGGGGATGGTACTATTTTGCGGGTCATCTCAAAATTAAAATCGTTTGACGCAAAAATTTTTGGTATCAACATGGGGCATTTGGGGTTTTTGTCTGAAATTCCTCCGGTTCAGATCAATAAGATTTTAGACAAGATTTTTGTCGGAAAATTTGACTTGGATATCAGGATGCTTTTGGATATTGTTTTGGAGAGAGGCGGAAAAGTGATCAAAAAGTTTCATGCGCTCAATGAAGTGGCTATTTCTCAGGCCACCCTTTCGCGTCTCATTCATTTAAAAACCAAGGTGGATGGGCGAAAATTGGCTAATTATAAAGCGGATGGTCTTTTGGTTTCTACGCCTACGGGGTCTACGGCTTACAATCTTTCTGCGGGGGGTCCCATTGTGCATCCTGCCCTCAATGCTTTTATTTTGACGCCGATTTGTCCTCATAGCTTCAACCAAAAGCCGATTGTGATTCCTGACAATAAAAAAATTGAGATCACGGTGAGTAGTGATTATGAGGCAATCAATATGACGGTGGATGGTCAGCAGAATGTGACGGTGAAAGAGGGGGATGTGATTAAAATCAAAAAAAATGAGCCGGTGCAATTCATTCGCTTGTTGACGGAGAGTTATTTCACCAATCTTAGGAATAAGTTGGGGTGGGGGGAGCGAGTGGAGAAAAATTATTGAAAATTAATCGAAGGCGAGGTTCCGGAACCTCGCCTTCGATTAATTTTCAATTTTCAATTTTCAATTTTCAATCTACAATTAAACGGCTTTATAAATAGAAACTATGAAAGATCTCGATCAACTTCTCTCTCGTGGGGTTCAAGATATTGTTCCCAAAAAAGGGCTTTTGGAAAAAATCAAAGCGGGAAAAAAACTCAGAGTTTATTTGGGGATTGATCCCACGTCTACGAATATTCATTTGGGCAATGCCGTACCTCTGCGTAAGCTTCGAGATTTTCAGAATGCGGGGCATGAGGTGATTTTTTTGGTGGGAAGTTTTACGGCTTTGATTGGGGACACTTCGGATAAGGACGGCATGAGGCAGCCTTTGACTCAGGCTCAGATTGAAACGAATTTTCATACTTACAAAGAACAAGCGTCTAAAATTCTAGATTTTTCGAGGGCAAAAATCATGTACAACGGGGACTGGCTTTCGAATCTTTCTTTCCAGAACATTGTCGAGTTGGCTCAGCATTTTACGGTGCAGCAGATGATTCAACGGGACATGTATCAAAAACGTTTGGAGGCGGACAAGCCGATTGGATTGCATGAATTCTTGTATCCTCTGATGCAGGGTTATGATTCGGTTCACATGGAAGTGGATGTGGAGATTGGGGGGAATGATCAGCTTTTCAACATGTTGGCAGGTCGGACCTTGCTTCAGGTTTATAAGCAAAAAGAGAAGCATGTTTTGACGACGCCTCTCATTGAGGGTACGGATGGTCGGAAGATGAGTAAGAGTTATTTTAATGCGATCAATTTGACGGATTCCCCAACGGATATGTTTGGGCGAACGATGTCGATGTCGGATGAGCTGATCATCAAATATTTTATGCTTTGTACCGATGTGTCGATGAAGGAGATTGATGAGATGGATCAGGCTTTAAAATCGGGTTCTAATCCTCGGGATGTCAAAATGAAGTTGGCGGGGGAGTTGGTGCGCATGTATCACGGTGAGGCTGAGGCAACTCAGGCTCAAGAAGATTTTATCAATGTGTTCAAAAAGGGGGGTGTGCCTGAGGAGATGCCGGAGTTCAAATTGAATGGGGAGCGGAATATTGTGGACTTGCTGATTCTCTGCAATCTCATCAAAACTAAAACGGAGGGGCGTCAGCTTATCGAGCAAGGGGGGGGGGAGGATCAATGAAGAAAAAATTACCACTCACGAAAAAGTTATTCATCTTGAAGAGGGGATGATCATTCAGGTGGGGAAACGACGATTTGCGAAGATTGTTTAGGTCGTCTGTTTAGGATTCCAACCTGTGAATTTTCCTGGCATTTCTGCATGCTTTGCCTCAACTTGGTAGTAATATACCCCTTCTATTCCTGTTGAATATTCTCCATCTGCACCTTTTTCACTCAATCCTTTGCTCCAACGTGCAGATCTTTTTAGAGTGTTGATGGGCCAAGTTTTTAAATTTGTGGGGGCAACAAGTAAATAGATATCTGGCTTTCCATTCAATCGAGATGCTTCATAGCAATTTTCTGCCCAACCTGAATAACTTGCATCTAAAAATCGATACGCATCAATTAATTTTGTTCCTGAGGTCGCTATGTTTGCTAAAGCTAAGCCTCCCGCACTATGCCCTTGAGCTTCTACCTTTGAAATCTGTTCTTTTTTTATACCTGTTTGTTTTAGAATTTCTTCGTGCATTTTATCAAAATCATCGGTGACTTTGGCATTGTTTTCGTCTATTTTATTTTTTGCCATCCACAATCTGTCATATTGTTTTCCTTCAATCTTTTTATCATCTGGTTTGTGGCGAGGGCCTTTACTCAAAGGATAAACCAAGATGACATTTTCTCCTCTTTCTGCTAAATCATCAGTAGCTTCAATTGTTTGTTTTAAGCGATTCCATCCGACAGTTTGAGCATATTTTTCAGGATCCTCTTTCAGAACATTTTCACTATAGGTTCCATGGAAATGATAAATTATTTTTAGATTATTGGCTTTTAAATCTACTCCAGGAGGTATGTATGTGAGTACGCTTCGTCCTCCATTCCCTTCTAGATTCATTGCACTGATCTCTGCACCTTTTTTTGAGCTCAGCTCCTCCATCATAAATTTTTGTAAGTTGAGATCAATTCCCCCTTCAAACATCATTTCGGAACCTTTTTCACTTTCTATTTTACTTGGCTTCGGAATATTTGGGATATCTAAATTATTCCTTCCTAAAAATCGATCTCTAATAACTGTTCCACTGCTTTCAATTTTTTCTAGAGCCATCATTAAGCAGTCTATTTCTCTGGCTTGAGGGTATTTTTCTTTGTTTTCCGCATATAATCCTCTGGCTCTTTGAGCATAGTTATTGATAGATCCGTGATTTCCATATTGTTTTTTGAGAAGCCTTGGCGAATTGGGATTTTTTTTATATTCTGCTGCTGCTTTTCCTCCTGCATAGTATTCGATGGCAACTAAGCCTGGGTCTTTATATTTATTCCATAGTGAGTCTGTTATTTTTTCGTAGAGGATGATTTGCATTTCTGTCGAGCAAATAAAATCATACATATTCTTCAAACCTTCAGCGCCTTCTGTTGCTAGGCCTAATTTTGAGAAATGATAATAGGGTACAATTTGGAACCTTCCTACAGCACAGCAAGACAAAATGAGTGCTGCCTGTCTTTCTCTTTCTTGTGGGTCGGTTATACTTTCATCGACGAGTCTGTCTTCAGTTGTTTTTTTGAAGGATGAAAAGGAGGTTATGCCTTCTTTATATAGATCGCTGGATCCTTCCATGATGAATTGAGAGGGAAGGACATTTTTTTCTTTGAGTTTCTTTGCGAATCCATTTTTGTGTTGTTCAAAAGGTTTTTTAGTTTCCAGGTTATACCACTGAATTGATTTCATGTTCACAAATCGCTGTTTTTTTTCAATCGTGCCGTCAATTTCTACGTTATTTTTTACTTCTGTTACCTTGACACCTTCATTTTTCTCCACGTCCTTACGCTCCTTCTTCCACCCTTCAAATTCCTCCTTACTCATCAACATGCCTAAAAATCCGATGGCGAACACCGCCTTAAAGCTGTCGAATATTTTTTCTAAGTTTTTTTCCTTAATACCCTCATATAAATTTCCCATTTCAATTCCTACATGCTTCATGACTGTCACTTTTTGACTCAGTTCTCCGAGAGCAGATTCCACCACTCCTGTCGGCTTTTGAGGGGCTTCGGCAATGGCACCCTGTGGTGTGGCTGTGGGTTTATCGGACATTTTTATCTTGAATTTTTACTGACCTCATTTAGTGGCAATGGGAGCAGGAGGTGGAGTTGGATTAGAAATTGGATAATTTTTCATTATTTCAGCCAGCGTGTTTCCTGGTCCTTCTAAGCCCTCAGGGATCGGGTGATTTTTTTCTAACCCTGTCTTAACGTCTTTGATCAACACATAATCTATTCCATTGGGAACCGGGATCATACGCATTTCGTAGGATTGGCCTAATTTATCGAAAGTTACTAAATTGCCTTCCCATTTGATTTTTTCGATCAAATTCTTTCCACCAAGAATATTTGTGAGTCTTTCTTCAGTCGCAGTCTTCAATTCCTCTCTAAAAAGGTGGTCATTGTTTCCGAGCAAGGCTTTTGCTTCTGCGCCGTTGGGGTCTTGATGGACGGCAAGGAGGTCTTTGAAGCTGGCGGTTTCTGCTACTTTTTTGTAAGTTTCTTTGGCGCTTTTGATGGTCCCCTCGATTCCCCCTGGTAGGCTGTAGGCTTTGATGGCGTCAAAGAGGGTTCCAATGTCGCCTTTTTGGAAGAGTTCAAAAAGTGTTTTGAGACTGTCCATATTAAAATTGAACAGAGAATCTTTTGAATCTGTGATGGTCAATTTCCCTGCTTCTTTGGAATCAGCTTTGCCATCATCTGCCAATTTTTCTATGGCCCCTTTCAATTTTGGATCTTTTGTAGCCTCTCTGAAGAAGAACTGTGATTCTCTTGCATATTTGATTTCTGATGCAGCATCCTCCTTGAATTCCTTTGAATTGAAGTCGATCGTTTGTCCTTCTAATATTTTTTTACAGTTTTCTTTAATGTTTCCTTTGGGTAATGAATCAATGAGTTCTTCGGGTGTAGTTTTTCTATATCCTCCATCTTTTTGAAATTTTAATTGACCTTCTTCTAGTATAATTCGCTCTCGCATGGATAGAATTCTGACCACGTCATCTCCAAAGGTTTCACCAAATTTTTGCACCTCCTTCCCATTAATTTTTACGTCTAGCTCACGAATCAGTTTCATTTCATTTTCATCTGCTTCTTCAAAAGTATCAAAATTTTTAAATATATTTCCCCAGAATTCCTTGAACTCTTTTTCATCTAATTTAACATTTTTAAATTCCTCAAAGTTTTTTGACCCCGCTAATTTTTCTATAGTTGAAGTGGGAAATAAATTTATGATGATGTTTATTTTTCTTTCGATAAAATCCATTATTTTTGGGTCTTCTTTAAAGAATTTAAATAATTCTTCTTTATACTCAAGGAAATTCTCCCTAGCTTTCATTTTCATTTGGATCTCCTCAAGGCTTCCTCTTAAAATGTCATCCCCATTTTCTGGATCCTCTTTTCTTTCAGGAATTTTGCCTAAAACTTCTTTATTGGCATCTAAATATTCATCCACGCCTTCTATAAAAAACTCATCTGGTACGATTTTATTCTCGATTTTTAAGAAATAACTCCTGCTCGCTCCTTCAAGTTTGACTGGCATTGAAATTTCTCCCACCACACTTTTATCATCTCTTATTATTTTTCCCACCACAATTTCTCCCTCAGGATCGCTGTAATCTCCCTCAAAATCGGTGCGCTCGATCATAAGACCTTTATAGTCTTTAAGCGTTCCAAATTCTTTTTCTACTTGGGCTTGAATTTCTGATTTTGCCCTTTCTCCTTCTTCAGCTATTTTTTTCATTTCTTCTTCGTACTCTTTCATTTTCATGGGGACATCCACGGCCTTTAATCCTGATGCTTCAGCCGTATTTTTAATTTCGAGGGTGAACGTTTCGTTTTCAAGCTCTGGAATCAAACGAGCCACTTCATGTCCATCCATTTTAAATACTGTCGGGCTCAATTTAAAATCAGAGCTCGCCAGTTCTTCATCCGTATAAATCATACTCTCAGCCATTAAGCCTGGCACTTGAATGGTTTCAATGGTGGCTTGAAATTTGGCCACTAGTTCCTTATTTTTTGTGTGATTTGCGATTTGATTTTCCACTTCTTTCACAGGGTCAATTGACTTAAAGTCTTCCGGATTGTTGAAAGATCGCCTTGTTTCGAAAGGGGGATTTACAGATTGAGTGTTGAGAATAATTTGCTTTTCATTATTTATTTCTATTCTAATTGTTATGCCATCTTTCGTTAATACTTCTTTACTTGAAAAATCATCTTGCTTTGGATTTGCTTTCTTTCCTGCAGTTTCTAAGTGCGTATAGCCCACGCCTTCTGCTGCAGTAAATTTTTCCTTGAGTCCCGAAGTTTTTATCAACTCCCGATATTCTTTCAATCTTTCTTCTTGCTCGGGGCTAAGCATTTCACTTAAAATCTTGTCTATTTTAGTTTGTATGCCTTCGGTCAGGGCATTTAATTTATTCACTCCTTTATGATTTGCCCAATCTTGTAATTCATTAATTTGTCCTCCCAAGGGTCGAGCTGAACCTTCTTCGATTTCTTTTACTATCCTCTTAATTTCGTTATTTGCTTTGATTACCTCAAATTCATGAGCTTGAATTTTATCTGGAGAAAATTCTCCACCAACTTTTAATTCCTCCAAGATGATTTTTTTTAAATCACTACTATTGTAGACCTCTTTGGTCAAAATATTCGTCCCGTACAGGATTCTCTCTTTGTCAAAATGGATGTCATATTTTTGGGCCATCACGTCCAAAATTCTTTGAAAATCCTCTTTTTCAGTATCTCCCCCATAATATTCCAATAAATCTCCTTCTTCTGGACTTTTGTCTTTATCTTTAGTCTCTACTATCCATGATTTAATGAGATTTTTCTCTGTTTCTTTGGCTTGAGTGTCTGGTATTTTTTCTAAATATTCCTTCACCATTTTCTCGACAGCTGCTTTATTTTCCAGGTCATTTTTGATTATATCTTTAGCCATTTTCTTCGCCTCTTTTATAATCTCTTTTTGTTCCTTGCTCCCTTCCCAGGTTGCTGAGCCGATCGCTTCTTTGGCTTTATAATAATTTTCATTTAGACTATTAAATTTAGAATCCACTTTTGCTTTAATCGTATCAAAAAATTCCTGAGCAGCCGGTGCTTGGGCTGTGGGTAGGCTCTTTTGTAATTCATCTATTCTATCATCTACTTTGTCTTTGTGCTCTTTTATTTCTAATACCCAATCTTTTTTACTGAAATCCTCTGGTTCGTCTTTTTTATCCTTGTTTATTTCCATATCCTCTCCATATCCATCTTCAAACGCCCCTTTATACACAAATAATTTATGTTCGAATTTCCGGTACTGTTCTTTTTTAATATTCATTTTATGATATTAATAAGCCATAAATTAGGGCAACTGTGGCGAGGAGGAGGCCTAATAATATGAGAATAAAGTTTCGGGTTTCAGAGCGTTTTTTTTGTGGGCTTTGAACTGTTGATTCTATTTTTGTTGTTCTTTCTTGTTCAATATTCTTTTCGATATCTCCCCATTCCTTTTCCGTTTGCTGTTCATCAAATTTTTCACATTCCTCTCTCACGTATTTTGTCTCCTCTCGGTCTAGCGTTTTTAGATTTTCTGCGGTCACTTCATTCAATTCAGCAAGTTGCCGTGCTTTCTTGCTTTCAAATTCATTTTTTGCCTGATTCGAGTCTTCAATCAGTTTCCCCAATTTTAATTTTGCCTCCTCTGACATGGTTTCCAAAAGACCTTCAAATTCCTTTTTTTCTTCAGCAGAAAGGGCACTATTTTGGAGTGATTTTAAAAGAGCGGCGGTGGGGAGGGGGGAAGTGGTTGGCAATTTTTAATTTGTTTTAACAATATCCATCATACCTGTACTCATTCGTTGCATATTTCCAATGGCATTGAGACAATTTATAAGCTCTATATCAGGACTTCTAGCATTCATTGATGTCTCACCATTTTGAATCATCTCAACCTTCACTGTTCCATTGGACAATGTCTTAATTCCAAAGGTATTTACCAAACCATCTTTATCTAAAGTGAAGATGGTTGGTTTTTCGACCCCATCTAACATTTCTCCTGGCTTTATTTCAGTCAACTTACCTAAACCTGCTAGTTCAAATTTTTGTGAAATATACATTCTTAAGGCTTCTTTTTGCTCTTCAATTTTATAAAAACCAAGTGAATTAGCAATCATGTTCTTTCCTGCATATGAGTCATCAGTATTTTTTAATATACTCATGATTTCTACGAAGTTGGGGGTTCTTATTTTTGAACCTTCCTTTTTTTCAATCTTTGAAGCCAAATAAGTTCCGACAGCAAGTCTGTTTATTTTTCCTCCTTCTGTGTCATTTATGTTATAGAAACTTTGAAGTTCTGACATAGTAGGGGCTGGGCTCCTCTTTATAAGCTCTATATATGTATTTAAACTTTCTGCGGGAAGTTCAGAATTTTCGTCAGGAATGCCCGCCACAGATTTTCCAGAATTTAAAGTGGCAATATCTGGCGGTTTAATAATAGGTTTAGATTCAATTACAACTTTGGCAGCTTCAAGGCTTTCTTTGGCCGCTTTAATCGCAGCTTCTGTTTGAACTATTTGATCTTTTTGTGTTTCTACCTTTGGGATCTCTTCATCGCCAGAAGTTTCACTATAGAAAACTAATTTTCCTGCACTTCCTTTTTTGTGATTTTCATCAACTATGAACATATTTTTATTATTTATTTACTATGATTTATATGATTATTTGATGGGCTATGATTTTTCTTTTCTTGTCCGCATGAAGCGGACAAGGGTTTTTGATTTTTAATTTACTCGATTGTCGGGTGTATTTAATTTATCGAGGGCTGCAATAAATTGGGCTTGGCTTCCGTCAATGCTTTCTCCATTGCCCCTTTGGCCTACTTTTTTGACTGAAAATCCACTGATGGCATTTTTTTCTAGGGTATAGGTACTCTCTTTTTTACTGTTTGGATCTACGAAAGTGATTTTTCCTGGCTCAACGGGTTTCAGTTCACCAAATTTATCTTTAGGAAACAGCTTAGCCAAATAATCTTTAGCTGGTTGTCCTTTTTCACCCTGTTCACTTGCTGAAGCGAACAAGCTTGAAGCGTCCATTTTTTCAAAATTTTCTGGTTTTTTTTCAGGAGTGCTGCTAACTTCAGCTGGCTTCTTCTTGACCCAATTACTGGTATCAATCTTCAATTTTT
>CAZNDI010000018.1:0-13971 GCA_964571805.1 uncultured Candidatus Peribacteria bacterium | reverse complement strand
GGCCCAAGAAACAGGCTATAAACCTGGCATTTTCGTCCACACCATCGGCGACTGCCACATTTATTCCAATCATCTAGAAGGGATGAACGAGCAACTCAAACGCATCCCCCACCCTCTCCCCACCGTTGAAATTGCCAAAAAACCTTTTTGGGAGTTGAAGTTTGAAGATTTTGAGCTCAAGAATTACGTTCATGACGAAGCAATTCGTTTTCCGATTGCAGTATAGAGATCTCCTCCTCCCCCCAGCACCTTCTAAGCTAAGAGGCCTCCCCCGGCCCCTCCGAAGGAGGGGTGCAAAATTAAGACCCCCTCTTTTTCCCCTCCTTCGGAGGGTTAGGGAGGCCCACCCTAATTCATAACCCAATAAAGTGAAACCAAAAATATATCTCATTGCAGCCGCGGACCTTAAAAACGGCATTGGCCTCAAGGGAAAATTGCCTTGGAATTTGCCCGGAGACCTAAAATTCTTCCAAAAAACAACCGTTCACACCGAAGACATCCAATTTCGAAACATGGTGGTGATGGGTCGAGTGACTTGGGAGTCGATCCCTGAAAATCACAGGCCATTTAAAGGACGAAAGAACGTGGTCATCACCAAAAATAAAAATTACAAGGTTGGAGAAGGAGCAACACTTATTCATTCGGTAGAGGAAATTCTCAGGGTCGCCGACGAACGCGTGGCAGATATTTTTATCATTGGAGGCACGAAAATTTTTGAAGAAGCCTTAAAGCGCTGCAAAATTGATGGCATCTATCTGACTCGAATCAAAAAAGAATTCCCCTGCGACCGTTTTTTTCCGAAACTCCCCGCCTCCTTTCAAGCTGAAAAACTAGGAGAAGGCTCAGACAATGGAGTCAGCTATGAATTCTTATTCTACAAAAAAGGAAAACCCCGAATGGAAGTGAGATCTACTAAGGGCAAGCGCTAAGGAATGCGGATCCTTCAAGGAGCCACCTTCAAATCAGGGCTAACTTCAACAGGACATTTCCCCGGAGTGATTTCTGTTGCCTGAGCCTGTTGAGCAAGACAAGCGTTTTCGTAATCCACTTTTTTACCCTCCAAAAGCCCACAAGCAGGACCTGGCATTTCGGGACAAAGCGTTAAAGGCACATTGATTTTTGGACAATTGGCCGGCTTAATATCTAAGGCCCCCGCGGCCTCTGCCACACAAAGATTGTCAAAGTTAGTCGGCTTATCCCCAATCATGCCACACACAGGGTCTTTTTCGGTGGGACAAGCTTCCAAAGGCGAACAAAGGCCTGCAACGATCGTTTCAGCACCTGCTTTTTCAGCTTCGCATTGATTGGCAAAACTTTTTTCTTGACCCATCACCTGACCGCAGACGGGATTAAAATTTTGAGTGCAAGAGACTTCTTCCACATCCTCATCAGTAATTTTTTGTTGCGCTGCTGAATTTTCCTGACTTGAACTTTCCCCTTGGCCTTCTAAGCCGGGTTGATTTTCGGTTTGAAGATTATTTTCTTGAGTCATTTGAGCCTTATTCCCCATCGTCAGTTGATAACCGACCACCCCAAGTGAAGCGGCTAAAAGCACCAACACAAGAATTTTAGTTTTCAAATCATTCATGACAATATTGATTAAACGGTATGACTCAGATAAGCTGAAATAAAGTCTAGGTTAAAAGTAAAAATAGAGCAAATTTATTCCATCATTCAAATCTCAAATGACAACTTTGCATAAAATAGGAGAACCAGCCCCTCAATTTGAACTCCCTTCCTCGGAAAATAAGGCGATTAATTTAAAGGACTATCTTCACAAAAAGAACGTGGTGCTTTATTTTTATCCCAAAGACGACACCCCAGGATGTACCGTTGAAGCCTGCGATTTTAGAGACAATATGGCCCGCTTGCAATCAACAGACACGGTTGTGCTGGGAGTGAGCAAAGACGATCTCAAATCTCATGACAAGTTTAAGGAGAAACATCAACTCCCTTTTGCCTTACTTTCGGATGAAGAAACTGAAGTTTTAAAAATGTATGATTCTTGGAAGGAGAAATCGATGTTTGGCAAAAAATATTGGGGCATAGAACGAAATACATTTTTAATCGACAAAAAAGGGATCCTCAGACAGATTTGGAAAAATGTGAAGGTCAAGGGTCACGTGGAAGAGGTTCTAAAGGCCATTGAAGCTCTAAAATAGATTGTGCAATTTTGATTTTTCGTAAAAATGGGACTAAAATGAGCGTGCTTAAATTGTTCACCCCAAAACTTCATGCTGTCTTTTCGTACCCGAGCTTTCAGTCTTTTACTCATTCTCCTCAGCACGTTTTTCCCCCTTCAAGCCTCAAATGCCAGTGTTGATTTTTTAGACATTAAAGGCTACAAATACCAAGATAGCATTGAATATTTAGCCCAAAAAGGAGTGATCCAAGGTCATCCGGAGGGGAATTTTGGGCCCAATGACTCACTGAATCGGGCGGAAATGTTAAAAATTCTTTTGGAAGTGAAATTTAAAGGCCAAATTCCTGAAGGTCAAAACTGTTTTGAAGATGTACATGAAGAATGGTTTTCTAAATATGTTTGTAAGGCCAAAGAAGAAAGCATTGTAAAAGGTTATCCGGATGGTTTTTTTCGCCCTGGGCAAGCCGTGAATATGGCGGAGGCTCTAAAAATGGGAATCGACACGTTTGGCCTCACCCTCGCCCCCTCTGAAGACAGCGAATGGTTCAGGCCTTATGTTGAATTTGCTCATGAAAGCAGTCTTTTTTCAAAACACAGTTATTTACCTGGCCATTCCATGACCCGAGGAGAGATGAGTTTTTTGGTGCATCAACTCCTATTGAATCAAGAGGGCACCAAGCTTCTGAGCAAGCAGGCCCAATTTTGGTCTGAAGGGTGTGGAAAAACACCCCCCAGCACCCCTCCAACGCGTTCTGTTGTGGGTGGAACGGAACGGAGCTACATCACGGTAATCCCCTCGGATTACAATCAAAACAAACCCAAAAAACTGATTTTTGCCTTTCATGGTCGAACCAACTCGAATGCCCAAGTCAAAGCCTATTATGGTATCGATCAAGCCGCTGGAAACGAAGCTATCCTTGTTTATCCTTCGGCCTTACCCACAAATACCAGCCCACGAAATTGGCAAGACGCTGGAGACAAAGCCTCGAATTTGAGAGATTATGCTTTTTTTGACCAGTTGTTGAAGGAGTTTTCCACCAATTACTGTGTCGATTTGGATGAGGTTTATGTCGTGGGTCATTCCCTTGGAGCCTGGTTCACCAACAGTTTAGCCTGTTTTCGAGGCGATGTGATTCGAGGGGTCGGAACGTTGGGGGGTGGAACCTCAATCGGAGCTTGTACCGGCCCAGTGGCCACGATGATTTGGCACAACCCCGATGATAACTTGGCTCCATTTAAAACCGGAGAACAAGCCAGGGATCAGTACGTTCGGCAAAATCAGTGTAACCAAAAAACCCTCCCCGTGGCTCCGGCAACGGGCAATTGTGTGGAGTATCAAGGATGCCATGAGGGCGCTCCCTTAATTTGGTGCCCCCATACGATCGACACCGACGAACGCGGAGCTTATTACCCTCACACGTGGCCCAAAGAAACCGGGGGAGATATTTGGAATTTCTTTACGGCTTTGAAGGATTAAGATGCAAGATTTCACCCCCATTGATGGAGAAGTTTTGTTAAAGTCTCGACTTCTTTTTGCGTCAATTTAAACCTTTCCTCACAAAAAAGTTCCGCCCGTTCAATCTCCTCCTCCAATTTCTCTTTACCCCCTGAGGCCAAGAGAACAAAACTCGAACGCGCATCTCGCTCATTGACTTCTTTTTTAATCAGCCCAATTTTTTCCATGGGCAAAAGAAGGCGAGTGATCCCCGAAGCCGTGAGACCCACTTTTTCCGCCAAATCGATTCGTCTTAATTTCTGGTCTCTGGCTTGATCGAGATGAAATAGAATCCTGAATTCAGTTAAACTCAAACCATTGAGCGAAGCATCCAAGCGCCGCGTCAACTCACTTTGGGCTTTGGCGAGATCAAGGAATAGCTTTAAAGAGGAGGATATTGTGAGCATATTTATTTGATTAATAGTTGATAAATCAAGTATATATCAAATAAATAGGGCATGCAAGTACTAATTTTAGACGACCCGTTAAATCCTGCCTCAAGAAGCTTTTTTGACTTGCCTCAAAACAACAGAACATACTAGAATAAAGCCTTATGAAAACTTTATCAAAATATTATGGTAAATTTTAAACTTAGTGAGCTTCCAACATTAGACGTTTCAGCAATTAAGGCACGCACCGATGAAATTGCCAGAGAAAAGGCGATCACCATTGAAGGATATCGAGCCGCCGTGAGAACAAACTTGAAGGATGTCGAGACCCTTATAGGGCTAGGCGAAGCCCTAATTCTAAGTAATCCTTCAGAAAGCCTAACTGTATTGGAACAAGCCGCTGAACTAGCACCTGATAGAGCAGAAATCCATACCTTGTTAGGTTTAACACATAGTTTTATCAAAGAAAAAGAAGAGGCAAGAAACTCATTTGAACGTGCCTTAGCATTGGATCCAAATAATGCCAGGGCCCTAATGCAAGTGGCCTTTCAACTTGGCGCAGAACGTAAACATGCCCAAGCTTTGGAAATATATCGGAAAGTGATTGAAATCGAACCTGAGAATGCTAGATACCATTATGAATTGGCTGTCAGCCTAGTAAATAACGGCCAAGTCCCGCTTGCCTTAGAATCTCTAAAAACTGCCCAAAACTTAGCGTTAAATAATGCTCAAATTTTTAATCAGATAGCCTCTGTATTGGGATCTCTAAACAGGATGGACGAGGCCATAGCAGCGCTGAAAAAGGCCGTTGAATTGGAACCCAATAACCCTGAATACTGGTTTAGTCTAGCCATAATGATGGTCATGGAAGATTTTGAGAAGGCAGAAGAGTCGCTTGATATTTTAGAAAAATTGACTGATGTCCATCCTTCACCCTATTTAGTCCATCTTTACATCGCTCAAATCCAGGAAAAACTTCGTAAAGACAAACAAGCAGAAGCCTCCTATAAACAATCCATAAAAATTGATCCTTCAACCATTGCTCATTTTAGTCTATCAGAACTTTACGTGCGAAGCGATGATTTTAAAAATGCCTACGCCCATGCCATTGAAGCCTTAAAGTTAGCTGGGAAAAATGGAAATGAAAGGATTTCCGACATTGAAACATGCAGAGTAATCGGTGATAAAATGAAAAATGCAGGCCTGATTGAAGAAAGAATATTAGCTTTAAAAAAATTAATTGAATTAGAGCCAGATCACCTTGGCTACTATCAACATTTAGGAATGGCTTTGGAGTTCGTCGGCAAACTCTCAGAAGCCTTGGAAGTTATGGAGAATTTAGCAAATCTATTGAGGAAATCAGGAAAAACACCACCCAGAAATTTGAATGAGTTTATTAAAGATCTCAGAAGCAGGCTACCGAATTAAAAAGAGGGGGGGTTTTTGCTGAAATACTCTCCCTACCCTTCAGCCTTCTCTGTAGAACCCTCTGCCTCTTCAGAAGACTTTTCTTCAACCCCTTCTTCGTCTGCTTTTTCTGAAACCTCACCTTCACCGCTAACGGTCTCCCCTCCTTCTGACCACCCCGTAGGAGCATCAGATTGAGCCTCCTCTTTTTTTGAAGAACACGCCGTCAACGTTAAAGTAAAAACAAAAACAAATAAAAGTGCTTTTATAGATTTCATGGGTAATAAATTAAAAATAAATATTAAGACTTAGGAACCCCTTCGGGAGCCGTATTGGTTGGCAAAGGAAGTTCAGCGGGAGGTAAAGTAGGGTCAGTTAAACCAAAGTCAGCGGGCAAAGCCAGAGGGTTAAACTCTTCCGCAGAAGCAGGGGGATTGATCTTCATGGCCTGATCAAATTCCGAAGCCTCAAACACAAGCTTTAAAGCTAAACCCGAAGGATTATCCGCCGTTTGACCCTCACTCTCCAGGGTTGCTTTATAAACATAAAATGTTTCCGTGTCGACATAAATCGTAAAATCCTTCACCTGATCCAAAGGGGCAACAAGCTGAAGGAGGTCTGTGTCCGAAATCTGCTTCTGATTGAGAATCGCGATCTGACGGAAATAATCCTTAAAACCCTCTTTATTGAGCTCCAAACTCAAAACATAAACCTCATGGCCTGCAATTTTTTCGGACCCACGGTCTTCTTTCACCTTAAAAAGTTCGGACAGAACAAACAAATCATCAAGCTGCTTCATTTTCAACTTATCCGCCTCACTTCGCTGAAAACTGGCAATGCTTTCGGGGATAAAATCCTCAGAAAGATGAAGCCACTTGCCCTTGTACAAATTGATCAGAGGTGTCAGAAATTGTAAATTTTCTTCCGTGGTTTTAAATTCATCTATTTTAAGGTAATAGTTGAGCGCCTGGGAAATGATTTGAAATTGAGTGGTCAAATTCACATTTTTTTCTGGACTCTTAATGTCCCCCTTCAAAGTCATGGATAAATCAAGATCTAGGCCTCCGTCGGCGGGATTTTTTACGAAAGTCGAAGACAAATCCCCCTCCAAATCAATCTTGTTCGCCTCAGCCTCTCCTATAATTGAAGCATTGAGATTGAATTGACCTGAGTTGAGCGAAACAATTGCCTGTTTCGTCTTAATCAAAATATCTTCTGGCGCTTTTTTTGAAGCACAAGCAGTTAAAAGCCCCAAAGAAAGGAAGGCAACAAGAAATAGTTTTGGGAAATGTTTGAATTTTTTGTTCATGTTTGGTTTTAGTCATCAAAACGGGAGGGCTTTGAAGCTCACATAGAAATTTAACATTGACCCCACAAAGAATCAAGTGAGGGGTTCATTCTGGATTTAAAGATCGCCTTTATAAATCGGCTCTTCCAAAGACTCCTCAATCCGAAGCAATTGATTGTATTTAGCAATCCGGTCAGTGCGGCAAAGGGAGCCTGTTTTGATTTGCCCAGTGCCCAGACCCACCACCAAATCAGCAATGGTCGTGTCTTCAGTTTCCCCACTTCGATGTGAAACTACAGCTGTAAAGCCAGCCATGTGAGCCATTTGAATCGCCTCAATGGTTTCAGTGAGAGTGCCAATTTGATTGACCTTGATGAGGATCGAATTACAACTTTTTTCTTCAATGGCTCGCTTGAGAAACTTCGTATTGGTCACCAAAAGGTCATCTCCTACGATCTGAAGGCGATTCCCCAATTTTTCAGTCATCAATTTGAACCCTTCCCAATCATTTTCGTGCAAAGGATCTTCAATGGAAACAATAGGATATTTATCACACAAATCCGCGTAAAAATCGATCATCTCTTCACTGGTGAGTTGTCGTCCCTCACAAGCTAAATTGTATTTACCATTCTCATAAAATTCACTGGCCGCGGGATCCATGGCCAAAGCGATGTCTTTTCCGGGTTGATACCCTGCTTTTTTGATGGCCTCAACGATCATGATTAAGGCATCCTCATTTTTTGCAAAACTCGGGGCAAACCCCCCCTCATCCCCCACGGAAGTGGAATACCCTTTTTCTTCGACGAGTTTTTTGAGGGCATGAAAGGTTTCTGCTCCCATTCGAAGGGCTTCCGAAAAACTTTTTGCCCCCACAGGCATGATCATGAATTCCTGAATGTCGGTGGATTTGATGGCGTGTTTTCCACCATTGAGCACATTCATCATGGGGGTGGGCATGAGATTTACCGTTTCATTGCCTCCCAAGTGAGCCAAATATTCGTAATAAGCCACCCCTGCTTCCATGGCCGCAACTTTGGAAACTGCCAAGGAAACGCCCAAAATGGCATTCGCCCCCAATCTCCCTTTATTTTCTGTCCCATCGACTTCAATCATTTTGGTATCCAAACCCCTTTGATCCATCACGTCAAAATCCATCAACGCTTCGGCTAAGATCGTGTTCACATTTTCCACCGCCTTGAGTACGCCTTTGCCTCCATAACGCGCTTTGTCTCCATCTCTCAATTCGACGGCTTCATTGGCTCCTGTTGAGGCTCCACTGGGTACAATGGCGGAGGCAAAATGATCTTCGGTGGCCACTTCGACTTCTACGGTTGGGTTTCCCCGAGAATCAAGGACTTCACGAGCATGGAGGTAAACGATTTTTGACATGAGTTTATTTAATTACGAATAATTGATTTTAGGTTACTTCAAAGAAAAAAAGATGTCCACCGCAAGAAGCGGGGAGAAATTTTGATAAAAAATAGGAGCTATCAGAGTGGAATGAAGAGAAAAATTGTTAGCTACTCCTATATGGATGCTTTCTTAATAAAACATCAGCTTTTTCACCTAAAAGGTTTTTTACAGACCGATTTGACCAGTCATAAGCATTTCTATTCATCCACACAACAAGACTAGTGCCATTCGTTCCATCCTCGCTTGCCCAATTTAATAAATCACTATGACACCAATCCTCACCCTTACCCAGTCCTCCTACGAATTCTTGAATATAAAGAGATACATCTTCAATACTTCTTACTGTTGGCTTATTTTTAAAAACAAGAGGATTGCGCTTCAATTTATGCCTTGCATCTTTTCCTACAAGAACTTCAAAGGTCCCCACAGGAATAGTAGTAAAATTATCCACAAGATTATCCAGCAAAAATTTTCCCAGTTCCTCAGAGTCATAGGACCACACTTCTAAAGTGCCAGTATTCCACACTTCGCCCTGAGGCAAACTATCAAGAAACAAATGCAATATTTCACGAGGCGTGTAACTCGTACGCTTCATAGGTTTCTGCGCATAATACTCTAAGCCCAAACGAATCAACAACTTTAGTCTGACTTCTTCTGCAATAAACTTATGGATATAATAATATTTTTCTCTGAATACCCTATCCCCTCCTAAAAGTGTATTTATCCTTCGGCATAAATCTACTCTTAGCAGACCAAAATTAGAAACTTCATCCGGAATATAAGTATCCGCATCTTTATTAAAAGATCTAGGTAAAACAATCCCCCTTTTGTCACACTGATCTTTTATAATCTGCTTGATCTGTTCTTTATTAAGCTCAGGTGAGGGTGATTCGCCAGATGCTTGCAGCAAATGACTTAAGGCATCAGAACGTGTCCATTGCCCTTCAGACAAAGCTTGGATAGCTCGATATAAAAAAGCCCTAAAGCTTATGTGTTCTCCGCTTTTAAGTCTAATGCAACTTTGTAGCATTACCTTACCACAATTCAATGAACGAAGATCAGTAGCATTAGCCTTAGCGAAGGCAGTCAAACATGTTTTGATTATGACAGGATTACTAAAATCTGCAGCACTTATATCAAGTAAATCAACTTCTGGCTCAAGTGGTTTTACCAGAACGCTCTCATCACCTTCTCTCAGAAGACTTTCCTTGGCCATAAATAATAAAAAGCTAAGAAGGTGAAATCTTAGCATTTAAAAGACATAAGTCAATGGAATTGAGATCAAGTCAAACTCAATTAAATATCCAACTCATCCCCCAAGTCAAAGTTCTTCATGCGTTTGGAACCCAATTGTGAACCCAGGTCGTCGAATTTAGGCAAAACAGCCTCAATCGCCCCCCACTGCGTGTCTTCCCCTACAGGAATGATCAACGTCACCTCATCGCCCACAGACGCCCTAAAGTAAGTGACCGAAGCCAAAAGGACCTTATACGCCTTCCCATCAGCCAAAACCTGATACTGACCATTATTATTGACCAACGGCCCAATCACCGTGCGACGCTCCACAGGCCCAATTTGTTTATAAAGGAACTTCCCCTCATCCGTCACCGTCAATTTGAGCACATCCCCAGGAATCAACTTAGACTTACTCGCATAATTAGAAGGAACAGGATGAACCGCACCCTTTTTATCCACCATATTTTGCCCATCAAACACCCCCTCAATCACCCGACCCTCACCCGAAGAACCCAACGTCGCCGCCTTTTCGGAATAGCTTTTTGAAGATTTTTCAAACACCACTCCCCCCTCTGCCAAATAATTTTTGGCCAAATTCAAAGCAGATTCAGCCGCTTCAATCGCCTCCATCACTTTTTTTAAATTGTTTTCGCTCATTTTGCTTTTTTTAATTTTTAGTTAAGAATGTTTTAAAGTTAGTTTTTTAGGCTATTGACCTCAATTTTACCTCAATTTTATTCCTTTTCATAGCCCTTTCTATTTCAGCCAGGGTAAGAAGACCATTTTGGGCACCCGGATGATTCACAACACTACCAGCATTAATAGTACCATAAATCAGGGCAGTTTTCAATGCTAAACCTTTCATGAGGGCCGAAGTCACCCCACTGGCATACGCATCCCCCGCACCCAAGGTGTCCACCCGACGATGAGTGACGATCGGACAAAAGTAATTTTGGAGCCCATCCGTGGCCTGCACCCCGTTACGACCATCGGTAATCACCACTTTTTTTACCCCTTTTTTTAGCAGCGCCTCGAGCATCAGAGAAACATCATCCGCGTAGGGCGGCAAAAAACATTGTTCATCACAAACATGCTGCCTGGGGTCATCTTGCTTATTGCCCGACAACTTGAAAGGAAGACGAGTGAAAGTGGCCGCCTCCTCTTTGTTTAAAAAAAGAACCTCGGTGTGCTTGAGCAATGCCTTCCATTTCGTCATCCCCTCTTCAATTTGCTCTCGACCCGGATTCCAAGCCAATTTAAGGTGAGGATACTTTTTAAGAAGAGTAAGAAGGGCAGCAGGCACCTGTGAATTTTTTTCGGCCATATGACTCAAAAAAATCCAATCAGCCTCTTTTAGGGCTTCAAGAGGGAGTTCTTTGGCCGTAAAAAAACGATTCGCCCCCGCATAATAAAGGAGGGTTCTATCGCCATCAAACGTGTTGATGATATTTGAAAAACCCGTTTTATCTTTTTTGGTTTGCCTCACAAAGTCACAGTGCACATTTTTGGACGCCAAATTCTGGAGGACTTTTTCCCCATATTCTTGGCCAATCATACCCACAAAATAAGTTTCAAAGCCCATGCCCGCAAACGTCACCGCCGTATTAGTGGCCCCTCCTCCAAACGTTTCGAGTACTTCTTTAACCCTCACCTTTGAACCATGAGGAAAAGCCAGCCATTTTTGCCTCGACGTCGGAGTTTGAAACGTGATGATCGATTGATCTTCGGCTTGAACAAAAATGTCAAAGGTGGCCCCGCCAATGGTGAATATTTTTAATTTCTTTTGACGCATCATTATTTTAATTGAACAGTTTTCTTCGACCCAAGTAAAGACCTCCCGATACTAAAACAGAAACAATAATGATCCACGTTGAAGCCATTCCCGCTTCCGTGGTGGCCGGAACCTTAGTGAGTTCAAAGTCAGAAAGGGGCATTGAATCAGAAGCGGTTTGCCCAGGGGCAGCCCCATGGAATACTAAGCCAGAAGGGGTGCCAGCATATTGAGCCGATAAGGGTGAGATTTCCTTGCCCTGAGCATCTAGGGCGACGACAGCAAAATAATAAGGAACATTGTTGATCAAATCCGAAACCACAAGTGTAGTCTGGTTGGCTGCCGCCAGGACATAGTCATCGTATTGACCCGTGCTGAGACCAAAATATACTTTATAACCCGCAGCATTGATGCCCGGAAACGGTTGCCAACTCAAAGACATGCCATTATTCATGGGCGTGCCCGACAAAGGATTGTTGTAAAGAGACGCCTGAGGAGTGTTGACCGGAGGAGTCACTTGAGGGGCTTGAGCCTGAGAAGGCGAATCAAAGAGATCAAAGTCAAAGAGATCAATGCCCTGATCAGCCACTGGCAGGCCATTTACAGGATTTTGTTGAGCTCCTAGACCCACAGCCCCTTGAGGAGTAGTGGCAATCACCTGACTTCTCAGTTGACTTTCGATGCCTTTCGAATCGACAGCCGTAACAGAAAAGAAATATTGAACCCCATTATTTAAACCAGAAACCTTATAAAGAGCCTGACTGGTGGGCGTTTGAGCCACCTGATCGAGCTTATTCATGTTGCGCCCATAATAAACATTATAAGCGGTAATGGCCGTAGAATGCCCGGTCACCTCGTCCCACGTGAGAATGACTTGACCGTCTGCAGCAACGCCTTCCACATTTTTAACTTGAGGAGGGGCTACAACAGCTTCTTTTTGAATCACAACTACTTTTTGATTGAGGAGTTCAGATTTGTTTGAAAGATCATCCACCAGCACTACATCGACGGGAAAGCTTCCCAATATTGCAGGAGCGGCTAAATTACCACTGTAGTTGCCAGCTTGACCTTGAACCGGAAAAAGATCTTTGATCACGCCCTGGAGGCGAACTTTTACCGAACTCAAATTGGGTTCGGAATTGACCGTAATGTTGAGCATTTTCCCTGGCGTCACTGGTCCTTGAGGAACAATGGTGAGGCTGTTTAAAACGGGAGGAAGCGTGTCGATATTAATATTCACCGTGTCAGACACTTGGCCTTGAGCACTCATGGCATAAAAAGAATGTGTCCCCCCTGACAAATTATTAAAGGTATAGGTAAAAGAGCCATCGGTGTCGGTTTGAGTGTCGGCCACCTTCATGTCATCTGCATAAATAGACAAATTGATGTTGGGATCCCCTTGGCCCGAAAGTAAAACGGAATTGGTGCCAAACATAGCTCCATCTAAGGGTGCCTTGATCACAAGGGAATCGGTATTGCCCTGATTGATGGCTTGTTGTGAATTTACCGTGACAGAAAATTCCCCCTTCTTTTTCCAATCGTCTTTGTCGACCACTTGAATGAGCTGGTTCCCCATTTGTGAAAAGCGCAACGCCAAGTTGAAGGTAAATTTTCCTTGGTCAGCTTCTTTAAAAGTATATTCTCCATTACCGGGTCGAATCGAATTGTCATCCTCAGGGGTAGAAATCACAACCGTGCCCGTATAGTTTTTGGCCACATTTCCATCTTTATCTTTGGCGACAATCGTGATGGTTTGATCGGTATTGACCTTAACAGAAGAGGGCACATCTTTGATTTCGAAGCTTTCTACAGGCCCCGGAAGGACATTTTGATCATTGAGGACATCAGCCAAAAGGAGACCATTGTTGAAATAGTTCCCCCCAATTTCTCTTTGGGCGCTGAGGGGAGGGCTAAAAACAATCTCTTCTCGGCTCTCTAAAATAGTGTCATTGCTGGCATCGATAGGAGTGAAGGTTGAAGCTCCGGTATATTGAGACGTGATTTTGAAGCTCGCTCGCCCTTGTTTATCGCTGACTCCTCCGGACAAGGCTTCAATTTTTACGTTAGCAAGAGAAGAAATCAATTTTACTTTATGATTGGGAATAGGATTTTTATTCGCATCATACAAAACAACAGTGATGAAGCTTTTACTTGAACCATCCGCTTCAATCATTTGGCTTGTAGAAGTGATGGTGGACTGAGTTTTTGAAGTTTGGTCAGGAAACACCGAAAAAGTATTCTGTGGAGAAGCGCTTTTTGTGCCCGGATAGTAAACAGCAACTTTATAAACCCCCGCTTTTTTGGTCTGATTGCCGTAGAGATCAACTTTAGCCACCCCTTGCAAATCGGCTTGGGCCGGGATTTGAACAATAGAGTTATCTGGCTTTTCGACCACAAACACCACTTTTTTATTGGGGGCCAACATGGAGGTTTTGAGAAGAGAAGGGTACCCCGCCACTGTGTCAGTTCCGTAAGCCCGAATATTGAGCGTAGCCGCCATGGACTCAGGTGTAAGGAAGACTTGCAGGGCGATCAACAAGGTGAAGAAAATGGTTTTTATTTTTGTATTGAACATTATTTTTAGCTTAGAAGCTGTAAGAAAATCTTTATATTATATCAAAAAATGGAGCAAAAAGCCAGAGTATGACCTAGTGCAAGGGAATAAAATGGTATTTTATGCAAGGGAATTTTTAAGGGGCCTCCCCCCAGTTCGCCTCGGAAGCTAAGAGACCTCCCCCAGCCCCTCCCAAGGAGGGGGCTAAGATAAGTAAGATTAAGTTTTAATTGTCACTCTAGGACAAACGGAGTGCGATCCTAGAGTCGTCTTTA
>CAZNDI010000017.1:0-14620 GCA_964571805.1 uncultured Candidatus Peribacteria bacterium | reverse complement strand
TTATTCAAAATCCTATGTAAATACATAGCAACCAAATCCTCAAGCAACTTCCCTTTCGCATTTTCCGGAGAAATAATATTGCCAATCATCTTATAATACATGGCCCGAAATGCGGGCGAGGAAAAGAGGTATTTTGATGGTTTTCTTGCACTGGCAACTTGATTGAGATGAGAACCATGGGCATATATCCTATGTAAAACCTCTGTATTCTCCAACAAATCAAATATTTCCATCACTTTCGGACGACTGATTCCAAAGCTATCGGAAATTGTCTTGAAATTGAACCCATCCATGTCCGCAACAGCATACAAAATGCCGGGGATTTTTGAAATAATGTCAGATGAAAATTTTCCTGTGCTAACGATATCGCCGCTTACCACTCGATCTAGTGTTTTATTGATCTGATCATAAACAATCGCTTCATTATTGGAGGCCACCATAAAAGGCAAAGAACCATAATTCAGATATTTATCAAATTCATGCCTAGTGATGCCTAAATAATACTCATTAATTTTCTTTTCTAGCTCCTTAAGCTTCTCATAAACTTCACTTCCAGTATTGCTTGAGAATAACGCATCTCGTATTTCCTTACCCAAGCCTTTTACCTCATATTTCTGCATCTTAATCTTCAAATACTCAGTAAAGCTCAATGGAAAGAGCTTCTCAAAGACAGCTCTGCGAGCCACGTCGGTGTTGATATTCATCAATAGCGCTGCAGAACCGGTAGCAAATATAAAAACCTTATTAGATCGATCAAAAATGGTTTTCAAAACAACAGCCCATTTTGAATCATATTGAACTTCATCAAGAAAAAGTAAAAGAGGCTTATCAAGGCTTTCAAGAGACCTTCCTATCAGGTCTTCATAGGTAGAAATTATCTCATGCAAAGGAGCGCCAAGGATCTGGCTTGTTTGATCAAGTGAAAGGAAAAGACGATATACATCTTTGCCCTTTGTATCACTAAATAACTGGGATAAAACAGTTGTTTTTCCAGCACCACGAAGGCCTGTAAGGGTAACCCAACGATGAGCAACATTACCCTCTAAAAAATTTTCAAGATATGATTTAACTTTCACAAAAACACTTCTTTGTGGCCTTCTCTTATTCTCTTCATCTAAAACATATGCTTGAGTACGGAAATCAGCCTGAGCGATCTGTTCATTCAGAAAACTTACTATTTTTTCTTTATTTGAAGCCATATTAGAGGGTTAATTAGCTCAGTGATAATTCAAATTTACACTAAATATAGTTTTAGTGTCAATTATAATTTACACTGAACGATACAGTGCCATTCAAGCTTATATATAAGCCAAAATCTAATCACCAATTAGCAAACCAAACCGCATAATCATTTATAAATTGTTTGTTGTCTGAAGATTTATTCGTACACGTTAATTGATCCAGGGCTATCGTAAAATGTTTTTTATTCTTCCCAATGATCCTTTTTACCTTAGCCAAAATACCATAGTGTTCATGCATAATATCTTCAAAACCAATCAATGCAAAAGTGTCGGTGTATGAGGGTTTATTTTCTTTTAATTTTTCGTATTCAACTGGATCGCCAGGTCCAAGGACATAAAATTCTTCCCAATAAAAATCCTCACTTCCTGTGAGTTGGCAGGGTAAAGTGATTTTTCTACGAAGATGCTCAAGATACAACTGCATCGTTTTACGATTAACACGAGGCACTTTATCCATACCAAATACAGCAGCAATTCTTTTGTTTTGTTCTTCAAAATTGTCCAATTTTATGAGATTATATTGTTAAAACAAAACAAGTATATCTGATGATTAAAATTCAGGAAATAAAGTAAAAACAGCCCTCCCGCTTGAGGAAAGAATGAATTAGGCCATGGAGTATTTTGTTAATCGTCTATAATAAAGTCAATGAACCTATCAGTTCCATTTTATGAAAACAGGGAAGATGGAAATCAATGTATGCAGGTTGCTATGAAATCTGTCTTAAAGCACTTTCTTGATAAGGATTTTTCTCTCAAAGATCTCGATAAGCTCACTGGCAGAAAAAATGGCTTGTGGACTTGGACATCTCAAATTGTTACGGTTCTTCATGATCTGGGTTTGAAAGTTAAATATTACTCCAAGTCAGATTTAGAGCCATTTTTACAAGGTGAGCCATTTATACGAAAACACTTTGGCAAGGATTCTGAAAAAATCCTGAAGTTTACAGACCTTCCCGTTTTTTTAAAATCAATCAAAACATTATTAAAATACGATATTTTTGAAAAGAGAAAATTATCTTTTGATGAAGTTGAATCTCATATTGAGCAAGGACACGTTCCATTGATGTTGATTGACCTCAATAAAATCCTTGGAAACGAAGGTCTGTATCACGGTCATTTCGTGGTTGTTACAGGATTTGATGACCAAAATATTTTCTATCATGAATCCGGGCCGAAAAACCCAGGGGCAAACAAGAAAGTGCTAAAATCTACTTTTATTGATGCGTGGAATGCAAGTGGAACTGATAACGATGTGGTCATTGTTTATAGTTAACTAACGGTGCCAAAAATTTAATCTTCCGCAAGCTGGAGAGATTTATATGCCAAAGGATGAAAAATAATCATCATAATTTATGATCTATCTAGCAGCAGACAAACACGGTTATCAAGCCATTAAATTTGTGATAGAATATTTAGAAAAAAAGAAATTAGACTATATAAATCTCGGCATCAAATCAGCCTCAGAAGATATCAAACTTGAAGATATGATTCCTCCTGTCGTAAAAAAAGTCTTAGCTAAAGATTACAATGTAGCCATCCTCTCCTGCGGGACAGGGATTGGGGTCGAGGTAGGCGCTAACAAATTCAGCGGCATTCGGGCTTGTCTTGCGGCTGATCAACAAATAGCTGAATGGTCAAAAATCTATGATAAATGCAATGTGTTATGTCTGATAGGTTGGAATTCAAAGCAAGAGAAAGTAAATTCTATCCTAGAAGCCTGGTTTAAGGCAGAATATGATGGCAACTCAGAAAGACTTGAGATGTTTAATGCTTTTGATCGTTGGAATTAAAAAATAATTTAAAATATGACTAAAAAATCCACCATCCATTTCATTATTACAGGAGGCACTATTGATTCTTTTTATGATGGCACCAAGGACACCGTCATGCCACTTTCTCATTCCAGCATTCCGAATTTTATAAAAAGTTTAAATTTGTATGAAGAAGTTGAATTTACGGAAATTTGTATGAAAGACAGTCGAGCTCTGACTGAAAAAGACGTGCAAAAAGTCCTCCGTGTCGTAGAAAAAAGTCCACATGCAAAAATCATCATTTCCCACGGCACTTACACTATGCCCGATACCGCTCGATTTTTAAAAGCGAAGCTAAAAAGAAAGGATCAAACTATAATTTTAACGGGTTCCATGATTCCTCTCATAGGCTTTTCACCCTCCGATGCCCCCTTCAACCTAGGTTATTCTTTAGCCAAAGTGCAAGAATTGGGCCCTGGAACCTACGTAGTCATGAATGGAAGAGTTTTCTCACCCGAAGAAGTAGCCAAATTATTAAATAAGGGCCGTTTTATTTCCATATTTGGAGAAAATAAATAATATGACCCTATCCCAAATCCTCGGTCTCCTTTCTGGCTTCACAGCTTTAATTGGTTACGGTTTCTATTTTAGGCAGATGGCTAAAGGCCAATCCACACCTAATCCTTCTTCGTGGGGTATCTTTTTCTTGGCTGGCATTATTAATACCTTTACCTATCTTACTGTTGTAAAAGGAAATATTTGGCAAAGCCTTTTTATCATTGTGATAACCCTCTGCCTTTTTAGTGTTTTGGTCTATTCCTCGATCAAAGGTCAATTTACTAAAGTGAAGGGATTAGAAGTCATCATCTTTTTATTAGCCATGGGAATTGGTATTTTTTGGCAAATCAGTGACAATGCCCGTCTATCCAATTTACTCTTGCAAGGAATTTATGTGATTGCTTACATCCCCACTTATGTGGGCCTGATAAAAGGAACCGCCAAAGAAAACTATTTGGCTTGGCTCATTTGTGTCGTCTCTTATTCCTTTGCCACCTTGGCCCTTTTTGCGGATTATCCAGATGACTGGATCGCCTTTGTTAGTCCGATTGTGAACGGTATTCTCGGCAATGGATTGGTGGTTATCCTGATCATTTTATATAGCAAGCGTGAGACGATTAAAGTTAGTGTGGGGAGAGGGTGAGCACTTCGCATGGAAACCAGTTTTAGAAAAGCTTAAACTTGAATTATGGAAAATCCAACCGCCAACATTAGGTCCAAAAAAGAAGGGGTATTGAATTTTATACATCAACTTGTCGCGCAATATTCCCTGACAGAAAAGGGGCGTCAGATGGGTGACATCTTCACTAGTGAGCGTGATGGGATTGGGGCTAAGGGTTTCAGAAGCAATAAGCAAGGGTTTGAAGTCGGATGGTGGGTGCATCCCGAGCGTTATAAAAAAGAGCTTGATTGGCTTCTTGATGTACTAAAGCTCGAGGGCAATGAATCCTTACTTTCTGTAGCCTGTGGTCCAGCATTTCATGAAATGACTCTTGCCCATCATTTTCCTGACCTGCATCTTATGGCTACAGATTTTGACCCCAAAGAAATTAAAACAGCACGAAAAATTGCAGACATTCTTGGCGTCACGAACATAAGCTTCAAAAATGTGGGCGCGGAGCAAATTAGTACGATTGCTACGCCCCACTCCATTGATGTCATTATGAGCCTGGCAGCGTTGCATGAGGTAGCAGATCTTGGCTCTACATTCAGGAAAATGTCGAAACTTTTAAAGCCTTCTGGTCGCCTGATATTCACTTATAATCCAGGTCGTCGCGTCGCACACTTTCCAAGACAACCATCCTTAGAAGAAATATTGGAAAAATACTTCACCTTAATCCATTGCAGTACCTTAATCACAGCAGAGGATTCCCTCCAGTATTACGGCTCATTGGAGCTAAAATCCCAGGCGCAGCGCGGTTATGGATTGGTCCAAGAGGCACGTATAGCTATACCAAAATCGTAATTCAGGATTTCTCATTCCTTAAAAACTAACTCTGAAAAATAATTCTTAAATTCACATGGACCATTTACTCAAATTTTTAGAATCCCAACGACTATTAGTCCTCGCCTCAGCCGATACGGAGCCCTGGATTAGCAATATTTTCTACGGCATCGATAAAGATTTTAAGTTGTACTTCATTTCCAATGTGGAGGCTAAGCATAGCGAGCAAATTCTAAAGAATCCGCAGGTCGCTTTCAGTGTGGCTTGGTATAATCCAAAAAATCACAAAGACAGAAAGGCCGTTCAGGCCAAGGGCATATGTCGTATTGCCAAAAATGATCAGGAGATAGAGAGAGGTGTAAATTTACACAATAAAAACTTCCCTGAATTTTTAGAAAAGATCAACGTTGAATGGGCAAGACAGGAAAATAATTCATCCAAAGTATGGGTCATTGAGCCGACTTACATAAAGTTCTGGAATGATGAGCTTTACGGTAAAGATGGAATTGAGGAATTTCGTTTATAATTGTATGGGCAAAAATCCAATAAATAATGGTGCCTTTTAAAACATGAAAAAATCCCTCCTCACCAAAAAACGCCTCTTCACCTTCTTCTTTTTCGTCCTCTTTCTTTTTTTAACCCTCAAAATTCACGAATACGCTGCCGCCCCAGTTCATGGCAAGAATTGTGATTTCATTTATCCCAAAAATACAGATTTAGCCAAGGTGACCACAATCATGATTGATTCCCCGGAGGAGCTTTTGGAGTTTCAACAAAAAGGGGGATTCATCAATGATGCCAGTTGTCTGAATAAAACAGCGGTGTACGGAATCGTTAAAATCACGTCGGAGGAGGAGCTGAAAAAAGCCCTGCTTTTCGCCAGAGAGCATGATCTCAAAATCACTAGTGCCGGCCAACAGCACAGCATGGGAGGCCAATCGTTCAGTCAAAATGGATTGATTTTGAACATGAAAGGGCTGAATCAGATGAAATTGGACAAGGAGAATAAGGTTTTGACAGTTCAAAGTGGAGCGTTATGGTCCGAGGTCCAAAAGTATTTAGACAAAGAAGGGCTCTCAGTCAAAGCCATGCAGTCCATCAACATCTTTACCGTCGGTGGGACACTCAGCGTGAACGCGCATGGCATCGCTCACGACCCGGGTCAAATTGCTTCGACCGTCAAATCTCTCAAGGTGATGCTCAGCGATGGGGAGATTAAAACCGCTAGTCCTACGGAAAATCCCGAACTCTTCAAGTCAGTCTTAGGAGGCTATGGGCTTTTTGGGGTCATTCTAGAGGCTGATTTGGAGGTGGTGGACAATGAAATGTATGCACTGACGAGTGATACCATGGATTACAAGGATTTTCCTGCATATTACAAAAATAAGATTGAAGGAAATGATCAGGTCGGCTTGTTGTACGGGAGAATCTCTGTTTCCCCTTCCTCCTATTTAACAGAAACAGTCATCCATAAATACGAAAAGATCTCATTTGAAGGGCCACCTGCTCCTCTTGAATTCTCCGACAACGACTGGGTCAATCGTTTGGTCATCAATTTTTCTAAAACTGGGAAGCTTGGCCGATGGACGCGTTGGATGTTGGAAAAATATGTGGAACCTTCTATTCATCTTTGCACCCGCAACGAGGCCATGAGCCAAAAAGAGGTCTGTTTGGTTTCCCGCAATCAGGAAATGTACGACAGTATGGGATACTTAAAAAATCGCCTCAAAGACACCGACATCCTACAAGAATACTTCATTCCTCACGAAAAGATGCCGGACTTTGTGGATGGACTCAGAAAAACAGTGATTGAGAATAAAGCCAATTTACTCAATGTGACGATCCGTATAGTCAGCAAAGACACGATCACCGCTCTCCCCTATGCCAAAGAAGACAGGTTTGCCTTTGTCCTCTATTTCAATCAAAAATTAAATGAGAAGGACAGCAAAATTTTACAAAAAACCACGACTGATTTAATCGACGTGGCCACGAACTTAGGCGGTACCTTTTATTTGCCTTATCAGCTTTATTACTCCAAAGAGCAGCTCCAAAAGGCCTATCCGGGAATTGATGAATTCTTTGACTCAAAGAAAAAATACGATCCTCAGGGGCTATTTACGAATCAGTTTTATGAGAAATATGGGAAATAATTGCGTTTACGTTTTTCGGATTTTTTCAATCCAGCAAATGATCCACGCGCTTCACCAGAAGCCTTCCCAGCAAGAAGAATGATCCCAAGGCGATGGCGAGCCAGAGATAGGTATTGGGGAGAAAATAGAAAGCAATAGCGAGTCCTCCAGAGCTAATAATACGGCCCATTGTCATGTATATTTCTCGATTCAGGTGAAAATGGATGGGGTGGATTTTACTGCTCAGTGCATAAAGATAGGCTTCATTCACGGTGCTGCTGGCCACGCCCGAAAGCTGATTGAGAAAGCCCACTGCCCACGCGTACGTCAAACTGGGGAAGAAGAAAGTGGTGCTCAAAAGAAAGGTGGTTGTGACATGAAAAGCTGTGGTCTTATTTAGGGCTTCTTTACGCTTCCTAGCATCAAACCATTTCCCTATTCCCCAATTGGCCAGCAAAATCAAAAGGGTGCTCAAGCCCACCAGTAAACCCAAATCTAAAATGCTCCCTACAAAAATCGTGAAAGCCAACAGCCAGCCAATACCGGAAAAATTATAATCGAAACCGTCCCAAAAATGAGTGATTCTTATAAGCTTTAGTTCCGGTTTCCCGAGGATTTTCAACACTTTTTTAAATCCGTACTGCCTTGGGTGAGCAGGCGCATGAAAAAATAAGATGGGGACGATTCCTAAAACTGCAAAAAAAGCACCGAATAAAAAAGTGATGTTAAACGAGGCAAATTTACTAAGTATACCTGCCAGGATGGGCCCTACGAAACCCATCAACAACATGATCAAATTCATAGAGCTGACTTGTTTCCCCATTTTTTCGTGATCGGAATTGAGAGAAAAAAACCAATGGCGAATCAACCAATAAAAACTCACGTACAGTGAAAAGAAAATCGTGGCAGGAATCATGTAGCTCGTATCTTCTGAACTTGTTTTCCCAAAAAAGTACAGAGAAATAACATAAAAAATGACTCCCAAGGCCATAAAATACTTAGGATTTTTCAAATGCATCCCTAAATTAAAAACAGGGATAAAAATCACCGCATCAATCAACGTCCATGCCAATTGAAAAATAAAGACAGCCGTGATCGACCCATAAAGTTGATAAATAAAAATCGGCAAAGCCAAAGCCAACATGCTGTCACTCAGCTCAAAGAAAATACTGTGAAGATAAAGGAGTGTTAGATTACGGTTTTTTTTCATACACAGTAAATCCTAGCAAAAAACTTGCTAAAACCTAAGCCCTTCTTTAAAATAACCAAGCTCCAAACGGACTTAACCGCAACATAGTCCAACATAAAGTGACAAGAACAGTGTTAGTTTGAAGCTTGAAATTTTGCTTTAGCAAAAAAAGAAAGGGGCCCCCAAAAATTGTCGGAACGCAGCCACGAAGTGGCAAGTGTAGAAATTTTTGGGGAAGAGGAGATGCTTGCGAAAGTCGGAGACAATGGCGATCAGCCATTGACGTAGACTGCAGCAAAGCGTCGACGACGACGCGCGCTTGTAGCTCAGGGGATAGAGCGTCCGGTTGCGGTCCGGGAGGCCGCAGGTTCGATTCCTGCCAGGCGCACCACCCAAATTCCATGCTCCTGCTTACGAATCCGCCTCTAATCGAGTCGGCTTCTTCAGCATACGCATGAATTTGGGTCCCTCCCCAAAAATTTCTCCGCTCACCTTACATCTCTGCCTGCGGCATCGATGGGTTCGCTCCGACAATTTTTGGGGACCCCTTTAAATCGCAGGGGTCAGATATAGTCCTTCGTAGCTTCAGCGAAGGAGGGCGACAATTTCTGAGGCCCCGTAGCGGAAAAATTGAGCTCTGGCTTACGAATCAATCATTCATCAAGTCATCTTTTTCAGCTAATTTATTTATTTTTAATTTTGAAAAAATAGACTAATGAGCATTGTGCCAAATGCTCTTAAATAATTCTCGAGAATTGTGCGCGATGACAGAGTCGTGAATTTCAACTAAATAAAAGGGTCTTTGTTTGGTCATGATGTAAATTACGTAATTACCCACAATCCATTGAGTTACGCTGAATTTATTTGAGCCGAACCATTTTACTTGTCGTTTATCACTATATTTTTTACTTTTCATGTTTTTCTCAGCATCAGATTCATTTGTAAGTAGTTTAAGGTCGCTATCTTTTGGGGCTTTACTCCAACACCAGTCAATCCATTTCTCAAACTTTTCAACAAAACTATGATCCTGAAAACCCCACCAGGTTTTCTCCGTCGTCTCCATGCTTTCATACCAGCGCGGAGTTGCTTCTTGCAAATAACTTTCAAGGTCAGCTTCCTCAATGAATCTGATTTTTGGAATAGAAAAAGTTTGTGATTCCGGAATTTGTTTTATAAATTCCTGAAGTTCACGGATTGATTTTTCTTTTTGAGCCATTTTCTCATGTTCAATTTTTATTAATCTCTCAAGCTCATCATCTTTGGCAGGAAGATAATAAAGGGTCTTGCCTCCTAAATCTTCAATCACCAGACCTTTGTCTTTTAATTCTTTGATCACACTATAAACAGTGGTGCGATTGATTTTGGCTAGACGTGATAAAAGTGAAGGTGCGATTTTTCCGTATTCCAAGATGAGTTTATATAAAACTCTCTCTTTATTTCCCAGGCCCAATTGAGTTAATAATTTTTCTATCATAATTTCATTTTAGCACTGTTGTTTATTTTTCGTCAACAAAAAAAGAATATACTAATGATTTATATTATAAATAATAGGAAAATAGTGTTTACAAAATATAGACATTATGCTATTTTTTACATATTATTCAATGAATTTATTTCTCAATGCTCAAAATAATAAACATTTTTATAGTTCTCATAGCCCTATTAGCTCTATTTTTTGGATTCTCAACCACTAGGCAAAACGAGTCTCTATCTGTGTCAGACCGGGTGATTAATGCCGGAGAAATTCGAATTGGCTATATCGTTTATCCACCTCTCTTATTTAAAGATCAGGCCACAGGAAAGTTATCAGGTATTTCCTATGATCTAGTTGAAGCAGCAGCTAAGAAGCTAAACCTCAAAACAAATTGGGTCGAGGAGGTGGGTTGGGCCTCAGCCATTGAAGGGCTTAAAACCAAACGATACGATATTCTCGGCACTCAAATGTGGCCTAATTCTGCCCGTGCCCGTGAAGCTGTGTTTTCCATAGCTCCCATGAACAGTGTTATTTACCCCTATGTAAAAACAGGCGACGATCGATTTTCTACAGATCTTTCAAAATTAAATTCGGATGCATTCTCTATTAGTGTTGTGGATGGAGAAATGGCTCAATTTATTGCCAAAGAAGACTATCCCTTAGCCAAAATCAATGCCTTGCCTCAAAACGCTTCTTACGCAGAGGTTTTTTTAAATATCCTCAACGGAAAAGCCGAGGCGACATTTGTAGAGCCATCAGTAGCTAATGATTTTCTGAAATCAAATCCTGGGAAAATTCAACGTGTGTCGGATACCCCTGTTCGTACTTTTGGCAATAGTTTTGCTTTTGCTCGCGGTCAAGAGTCGATGGTTTCAATGTGGAATATTGCTTTAGAAGAACTTATCAAGGATGGGACAACGTCTGAAATATTAGAAAAATATGGTGTGAATGGTGATTATTCTTTGAATAAATAAATCATTCTTATGCTTCACATTTTATTCCAATATTATGACTTATTTTTTCAAGGATTTTCAACCACCCTTAAGCTTCTGGGCTGTATCATGCTTATTGGAATTTCTTTTGGGATTATTTTGGGTGTAATTGGGGGCAGATATAATTCGACCCTTGGAAAAACAATAAAAGCGACACGCTTCGTTACCAAGGTCATTCCTGTGCTTGTATTTTTATTTTGGTTGCATTATCCGCTCCAGGGTTTATTGGGGATAGTTGTTGATCCATTTTGGACCACCATCTTAGCTCTGGGCATAATAAACATGATTGCTACTGCCCATTTGATTATAAGCGAACTCGAACTCCTTCCGAAGTCTTATCGTGAAGCAGGCGTTACGCTGGGATTATCAAAAAAACAAGTGGTGAAATATATCGAGCTCCCCTTATTGTCTAGAAGGACTTTGCCCCAGTTACTAACGAATCAAGCCTCAATTTTGGAATACACTCTCTTTGCCAGTCTTATTTCTGTGCCAGAATTATTTCGGACGGCTCAAACTCTCAACGCCATGATTTATAAACCTGTGGAAATATACTCCCTTCTAGTTTTATTCTTTCTCTCAATTCTTGCCCCGCTTCATTTATTCATTTCCTGGCTCCAAAAAAAATATGTCGCAGACTATGCTTAAAATGACTCAGGCCACAAAAAAATATTCCGATGATAAAGACTTTCGGGGAATTAGCGATATTTCTTTTTCCGTACCGCAGGGTCAAATAATTTGTGTGTTAGGTAAAAGTGGTTCTGGTAAAAGTACCCTTCTCCGAACATTGGCCGGACTTGAAACTTTAGATACTGGTGAGTTCATTATCGAAAAAAATATCCTTGTCAGTTATGTATCCCAAGATTATACCCTTTGGCCACATTTAACTGTATTGGAAAATCTGATTCTTGCTCCTAAGTTGGCATCAAAAAATAGAGAGGAAGCAATTGGCAAAGAAGCAAAGCTTTTATTGGAACGTTTTGGGTTGAGTGAATACACCAATAGTTACCCCGCAGAATTATCTGGCGGGCAAAGGCAGCGGGTGGCACTTTTACGTGCGGTAATGGTCAAGCCAAAAATATTATTACTTGATGAAATCACTTCCGCCCTTGATCCCGAACTTACCAAGAGTGTGCTTGATCTCATACGAGCGCTTGCAAAAGATGGTTACACCATGATCATTGTGACGCATCATATGTCCTTTGCCATGTCTATTTCAGATCGAATTATATTCCTCAAAAACGGCTCAATTTTGCAAGATCAAAAGATGACCCAATTCTTCACAGCTCAATCTGATTTGGAGGTTAAGTCATTTATTCTTGATATTGCTAAGCGCGATGAATCCATTGAAGTGTTCAAAGGGCTTGAGCAATTCCAAGCTTATCACTTAGGTCTTATTAAAAGATTACCCGAAAATTCAACGATTTATGTTGCAGGAGCAGTGGGAGATGCTTGGTTTTCCCCAATGGGAGAATTCTATAAGCATTATGAGGACATAAGAATTAAAAAACACATCACATGGAAAATGGTCACTTATGATCAAGGGGAAATTGATCGCCGTTTGGCCAGAGAATTTCCTGAATTCAACCAGTTTCGAAAGATGCCAAGAAGCATGCAAAATCCCGCAAATTATAATGTTTTTGGAGACACCGTCATCACGCAAATTTTTGAACAAGAGCCGACGATTATCCAAATAAAAAATCAATCAATCGCGGATGCTTACATGAGATTTTTTGAAGAATTATGGAATGCTGCCAAATAGATACATAGCTGAACACAATAAAATTTACGAGTGCTCTTGCCTTTTTCCCTTTCCCCGGTATAATCCTTTCGCTCTTATATTTAATTGAAAATTGAAGATTAAACATTGAGAATTAAATGTGTGTGATGGAATCTTCAATTTAAATTTTTAATCTTTAATCAAGAAAGAATGTCAGACTACAAAGAAGCCTTACAAAAAGTGCGAAACTTCGGAATCATTGCCCACATCGATGCGGGGAAAACTACCTGTTCCGAACGTATTTTGTATTACACGGGTAAAAATTACAAAATTGGAGAAGTGCACGATGGAGGAGCCACCATGGACTGGATGGCCCAAGAGCAAGAACGGGGGATCACCATCACTGCAGCCGCCACGACTTGTTTTTGGAAAGATCATCAATACAACATTATCGACACTCCTGGACACGTCGATTTTACGGCCGAAGTAGAGCGCTCCATGCGCGTGCTCGATGCCGGAGTCGTTGTTTTTGACGGAGTGGCCGGAGTGGAACCTCAATCTGAAACCGTGTGGAGACAAGCCGACAAGTACAATGTGCCACGCATGTGCTTCATCAACAAACTCGACCGAACTGGGGCTAGCTTCGAGCGTTCTTTCCAAAGCATTCTCGATCGCCTCACCAAAAAAGCCTCTCCCATTCAACTCCCCATCGGTTCAGAAAGTGATTTCAAAGGGCTTGTTGATTTGGTCGAAATGAAAGCCACCATCTACAAAGACGACATGGGAAAAGACATGGAAGTGATCGAAATTCCCGAAGACATGAAAGCGGAGGCTGAAGAATGGAGAAATAAAATGCTCGAAAAAGTGGCTGAAGGAGATGACGCCTTAATGGAAAAATATCTCGCAGGCGAAGAAATTTCTGTTCCAGAGCTTAAAGCAGCCATTCGAAGGGAAGTGATTGCCAGTCGTTTCATTCCCGTCATGACCGGTACAGCGCTAAAAAACAAAGGAGTACAACTTCTATTGGATGCTGTAAATGATTACCTACCTTCTCCTCTCGATGTTCCAGCCATCAAAGGTCACATGATGGATGACCCAGAAACCATTGTCGAAAGACATGCTGATCCCAACGAACCGCTTGGCGCTCTCGTCTTTAAAATTGCAACCGATCCTTTTGTTGGCCGCCTCTGTTTCGTCCGGGTTTACTCTGGAGTTCTCAAATCCGGTTCTTACGTTTACAATTCTTCTCAAGGTGAAAAAGAACGCATCGGACGTCTCGTCGAAATGCATGCCAATGAACGAAAAGAAATTCAAGAAATTTCTGCCGGTAATATTGGGGCCGTCATTGGTTTAAAATCCGTCCGTACCGGGTCTACCCTCGTTGGGGATGGACAACCGAAAGTCATTCTTGAGTCCATCGACTTCCCAGAACCTGTCATCTCCATTGCCATCGAGCCAAAAACCAAAGCAGATCAGGAAAAAATGGGTGTGGCCCTTCAAAAATTGGCCGAAGAAGATCCTACCTTCCGCGTTCGTTCCGATGAAGAGACCAATCAGGTCATCATCTCTGGGATGGGAGAGCTTCACCTTGAAATTCTCGTCGACCGTATGAAACGTGAGTTTAGTGTGGAGGCCAATGTCGGTAAGCCTCAAGTGGCTTATCGAGAAACGATTCAAAAACAAGTGGAACAAGAAGAGAAATACTCCAAGCAAACGGGTGGACGCGGTCAATACGGTCACGTGCTTATCCGCATCATGCCCAATGAACCAGGAAAGGGTTACGAATTCGTTGACTCTGTCGTGGGAGGTCGTATTCCTAAGGAATATATCCCTGGGGTTCAAAAAGGTTTGATCGAAGCCCTCACCCGTGGAGTGATTGCCGGGTATCCAGTGGTCGACGTGAAAGTGGAACTTTATGATGGCTCTTACCATGATGTGGATTCCTCTGAACTTGCCTTCAAAATGGCCGCCAGTATTGCCTTCAGAGATGGCGCTAAAAAAGCCGATCCTTGCCTCCTTGAGCCGATGATGCACGTGGAAGTCGTCACTCCCGAAGATTATATGGGTGATGTGATGGGAGATCTCAATGGTCGTCGAGGTCAAATTGATGCGATGGGCGATCGAG
>CAZNDI010000016.1:0-14992 GCA_964571805.1 uncultured Candidatus Peribacteria bacterium | reverse complement strand
CCCCCTCAACGTCTGACCATGTCAAATTAACACTATTACAAGTTTCCGCAATGGCTGGCTCTAAAACGGGAGCGGGTGGAGGGAGATCAGCGCAATCAGCGGGCATCTGAACCGCGATCATATTCGATAAGGAGCTAGAGCCTAAATTGTTGTTCGCCTGAACTTGATATTCGTAGTTTTTTCCGCCGTTTGCCGTATCATCGATAAAAACCGTTTGATTACCGTCAACATAATTTATTTGTTTAGCGTCCATTCCTTCATCTTTTCGAACAATGGAGTAATTATCTGTTTTTTCAGAAGGGTTCCATTTTAAAAACACGACTTGGCAACTCAAAGGCGTGGCTTCTAAAAGTTCAGGATTACTAGGAACTACATCATAATTAAGCGATCTGAATTTATTTCCATTTTTATTCTTTAAATCTATGACTGGCATCTGGCCAATCGACTCATTTATCCCTTGCACTGGCATCATTTGCTCCATGGGGACAATGACTCCATCCTTCCAGAGGCTCACTTGAATGTGAGAGGCTCCATTAGTAGTCCCTGTAAAGCCGATTTTTCCAATTTGTTGACCGCGGGTTACCACATCTCCTTGATTCACTGTTACAGAATTCAAATGATCATATTGAGTCACATAGCCTTGACCATGGTCAATTTTTACCTGGCGGCCCCACCCATTGTTATAATCCTGATCGTTAGGCACAGTAAAAATAACCACTCCATCTCCTACTGCTCTGACAGGATCGTCAAAAGTCTCCACACCAACTTTATCAAAATCCAATAAATATTTAGAATAAGACTGATTATGATATGGAGCCTCATTATAACCGCTCGTCATGACATAAACCTCCTCTGCATTCCATGGAAAGTGCTTCCCATGTTCCGTGAAGCCATCATTCGGCGCAGCCAGAACGTTAAAGCGAAACAGGGAAATTAAGGAACTTATAAATAAAAAAGATACTAATATCCAAAAAATAGACCACTTGAGCGTCTTTTTTGGAACAGATAAGGGGTTGTCCATCTTTAAAAAAATAAAGAATTAAAGGTGGAGGAGCAAAAGGGGCGGGGAACTTTAATTTTTATTTTCTTTTGGAGCTTGGCCCAAAAGATAATTTATAATAAATTGGAAGGCAAGCTAAAAGCCATTCAAAGTTAAAAAGGATGAAGTGAAATGATCTTCTTAAACTTGGCGATGAAGAATTTTTCTGTTAAAAATAGAGGCATATCCAATCACCCATGATCCAAAACTTTCCTGGCAAACGCCCCGATGAAGAAACCCTGATGGTCGTCCGCAAACATTGGATTGTCTATTTTCGCCTGCTTTTTATTTTTACCATCACTTCTCTGGCCCCTGTCAGCGTTTTTATTATATTTTGGGCAAATAATTTTCCTCTTTCTACCACAAGCTATACAGGAATTTTAGGCTACCTGGGAGCCAGTTTTTTCCTCCTTTACAGTCTCGCTGTTTTTTTAGTCGCCTGGCTAAATGAGGAATTTGACATCTTTATTTTGACCAACCAAAGACTTTTGGACATCACTCAAGTGAACTTTTTTAAACGAACCGTAGCCGCCACTCAACTGAGAAATATCGAAGACACAAAAACGGATATTCATGGCATTTTGCCGACCCTCTTGAACTACGGTGACATCGATGTGGAAACCGCCGCAGGGAATGCCAGTGATTTTTTCATGGATCACGTGCCCGACCCCGTGGGAGCCTCCAGAATGATTTTGAATGCCGTTTATGAAAGTCAAAAAAGACACACTGAAGCCGTGTTAAATGGAACAGAACTGCCCGACAAAGAAATGCTCAAAGGCCCAGTTCATGATTGAAAAGTAAATTGCAGATCTAGTGCAAGGGTGTCAAGCCCTTTCTTTTGATTTTTCGAGAAAAAAGACTACTATCTCACATACGTCTTTATTTTTATTTTGGGGCAAATTATGGCAACTGCACTAGCTGCAAATAAAACCACCAGAGCTGCCAATTCAGATCAGTATCTAGAATCCAACGATGCTGATGTTTTAAATTTAGATGAACATCGGGAGGTGGTTAAGGCACGTGAAATGATTGAAAGCTTGGTGAACAATCCCGATTTACAAAAATTCATTTCAGAAGAAACTTTAAAAAGTTACACGACCTACTTAGAGGCCCAAAAAGGACCTGTTCCAAAAGAAGCCGCCGCCAATTCAAACAATGTTCCCCATGCGGACAGTTTGGAGGGTCTTTTAATGATGCATACCCACCTTTCAAGGCAGTGGGAAGCCGCTAAAGAGCGCTTGGAACGAATCAAACAGTCGTTGCATTCAGCCCTCGAAGAAAAAATTGCCAATGATGCAGACATAGATTTTTTGATCGATCATCTCATTTTAACCGGAAAATATGATCTAACTGAAAAGAATGCCCTTAAATTCGAAGAAGTGATTGGGAAGAAAATCGAACGAATGCGAAAAAATCGCAACCTCTATAACAAACAAAGTAAAAATAAATTCGCAGGCAATATAGCCATCAAATCGATTGAAAAGACTCATAAGATTAAATTGAATGATGAAACTTCTTTTTTAAAAGCCTCTGTGCCAGAACGAAGAGCCTTCCTAAAAGAAATGAAAGAAGCTTTGATGAAAGAAGAAGTTCAAGCGGCCTACAACGAAAAGAACAAGGAAAAAATGGTTAAACTTTATATCCGAAAATTGAGCAGAAAGCTCTCTAAGGGACCTGGCAAAGGATGCATCGGTGAAAAAACATTTAAAGTTTTTGAAAAGGAGCTCAATACCCTTGACCTCGAAGGCTTAAAAGTATGGCATGAAGGTTTCAACGACGAAATGGCTCCTCGTGAAGCCTTTTGGAAAGAAGTGAGGGCTACGTTAAAAGGAAAAAGTTTGGCCGACATGGAGGAAAAAATCCACCACGTGGGCTTTGGGCAAATGAAAGAAGAATTTGAAAAAGCCAAGGAGCTTGAATCTCAAAGACTATGCGAAGAATATGATGGAGTCGTTGAAAGAGAAGGAAAGGGAATACTGTGGGGACTTGAGGTTGATAAATTTAAAAGATGGATCAGAAAAATTCCTTTGAGCTCTCAATATAAAGCGAAAGGTAGAATAAGGGAATGGGAAGCTTTGGGTCAATACAAAGAACTTCGAAAGGAGATAGAAGGTCTTGATGAAAAAGACAGAAAATTCATGGAATCCAAAATGGAATCCAAAATAGACAGCTGGGGCTATACAGAATTTTCAGAAAAGCTAAAAGAATTTAAGGCTTCAGGCCAAGGAAATGAAGGGCTAAGTGAATCAGAAAAAGTTCACGCCAGCATTCAGAATTCGACGATTAAAACAGGCGCCGAGGAAATTTGGAAAAATTTGGAGGGCCGAAGCACAGTGGACCAAGTTAAATTCATGAGAATCCTTGAAGTTCACGCCCAAAAAGAAACTGAAATACGAAAACGCAAAGAAACAGACAAAGGAGAAGCAAGCGATTTAGAAGTCGTGGAAAATCAAGAGGGCGAAGAAGTCGTGGAAAATTTGATGGCAGATCAAAAAACAGACATGACCCAAATTTTAGCCAGCTATTCTGGCTCAAAAGAAGAGGCTCAAAAAATGACAGTGAGTGTCAACAACAATGCCGGCCAGGAATCTTTAGACTTACAAAGAACCAATGCCCACAGCATCAATCTTTTCCTAAAAGCCAAGAGGAAAGAGGCCGCGGAGGCAGAGCTTAGAAAGGCAGCTTAGCCAAATTCCTTCAATTTCTCATTGTACTTGAGCACCGTATCCACAAAAGTCGCATGCGACCAAGTCAGGGGAGCCACTGAAAGGGGTTCACCGTTGAAAGGATTCACCTGTTCTGGCATGATTCCCGCCGCGTTCGTGTGCTTGATCGTCCAATCGAGGTATTTTTTGGCCTCCTCCAAGTCTCCAGCATCTTTTGCCGTCGCCATCAGCCACTGCGCGTGCCACAACGTCGTAATGATCCAAGGATTGCCAGGCATCGAACCATAATCGCCCGGCACTCGCTGGTAGTAATCGAGTTCATTCCGAGTCAGACCGCCAATCGGACCCTCAACGTGGAGCTTATTAAAAATAGCTTCGTTCGTCCGAACAATTCGCTCATCATCGGCCGGCAACACCCCCATCATCCACAGGCCATGCATACTGGCATCTAGGACATAGTCTTTTTTAATCGCCCCCGTGTGTGGATCAATTTCAATCCGTTTTAAAAATCGCCCCTCTTTTTCATCGTATAAATGTTCGATCAAAGCTTTTTTAATCTTCTCGGCCGCCTCTTTATATTTGTGTGAATGATTGAAATGCCCCAACACCGCAGAAAGCCGATAAGCCGCATCCAGACCGGCATAAACACAAGCTACTGTATAGGAAAAAATCCCTCGTTCCTGCTCCCACAAATCGTATGAAGGAAGGGGCAAGCCGGTTTCCTCATCCACAAAATGCATCATAAAATTCCCCGCCGCGCGAATCAAAGGGTCATACATGTCTTGAAGAAACTCAATGTCTTTGTAGTGTTGCCAGTGATTCCAAAGTGCGTGAGTCACAATTGCCGTTTCATCCTCTTGAATGGGCAATTGCATCTCTCCATCTTTATACCAGGCATGCCAAGAAGAGCCCACCGATTCATCAGGATTATATTTGTGGAGCAAATAGCCCTCCTCCGTCATGGTATCAGCGCAAAATTGAAAAAAACGCTTGGTGATTTCACCATATCCCGCTCGATCTAAAGCCAAACTCACCCATGCCCCATCCCGCGGCCACATGTAGGAATAAGTATCTTTGTTGAATCGCATGATGTCCGTGTCATTGGCAGCAATAATGGCACCTCGATTGTCGATTTGAGTGCGGATGATCAAAAGACTCTGCTTGTAATTTCTAAGCATGGTTTGATCAATCCTAAAATCACGCTGAGTTTCCTTATTGACCCAACTGATCCAGTAATTGATCGTATTGTTGAGGAGTTTTTCAGGTTTTTCATGCAGGATATAGCTATGCATTTTTTCAACCTCCGACAGTTCTTTTCCGGCACACATCCAAAAGTAGAGAATTTTTTCTTCATTGGCTTTCAATGTAAGCTCAAAAGAAACCGTAGAATCTACTGACCCCTGTTCAATGGGATGCTCTTCGAGGCGCCCATCTTCAGCATCTTTCCACGTTCCTTGCAAGCCATTATATTCACTTTTTCCTGTGGTAAAAGAATCGACCCCACTCTTGGCCTCGTGCATACCACTGATCCAAAAATAACGGCGCTTGCGATAATGAACCATCGCCTTATGTTCAGGTTCATAAAAAGCGGTGTCTTGCTGCTTATCACCATACAAATGAAAATCTTGATTGAAGAAAATTTTAAAATCTCGATCATAATTCGCATCATTTTTGACACGCAGTTTTCTCATGAAAAAGTCTTCGGTCGGATAAACAAAATCATTGAAGAAAATTGTCAGGAGTAATTCTGAATTTTTGGCCACCGTATCCGTCACCAAAGTTTCGGGGAGATAGTCGATTTGATGTTCCCATGAAGGCTCATCGAGCCAAGAAAAACGATGATCAACATAAATACCCAATCGATGCCAATGCTCAAAAGCAATTTGATTTTCCATCCCCACATAAGGAAAATAGAGGTCTTCCAAAAGATTTTTTTGATTCATACAAGCCAGTAGATTTCCGTTTCCGATGACAATGGATCGAGGCATATTTTAAGCGGTTAGCGGTGAGCGGTGAGCGCTGAGCGATGAGCTTTTTTGATTGGCTCTTCGCTCTTAGCTGGTCGCTCTTCGCTGTATTTATTAAGTTTAATTTCAAAATCGTTCAAAGTATTCATATACGTGATATAAGCATCATAGGGAGAATCGTAGCAGGAGAAATAAGCGTGCACATCTCCATCGGACCAGTATTTGGTGCACATATAATAAAAATGGTCCGAAGTTTGAAGTTTACGCCAGTCGTTGAGGAGTCTTTCGTCCTGTTTCTTTTTTCCAGGAGATAAGGTTTGCATCACTCGTTGTTCCAAATCAAAAACCCGTTGCAAGGCCGATTCTTGCATTTCATTACTGCGCCATGCAGAGAGATCACGTTCCATGTCGGCCCAACTCATGAGATGCGGCACGTGAACTTCGCCTTTATTTTCATACGTTTTGATCGTTTCACTAGGGGTTTTAAACCCAATATTTTCCCCCAACAAAGCCTCCGGTAGGTGTCGCATAAAATCAAAAATGCCCGTATCTTCCCATTGATGCTCGCCAAAGGTTTCATAATCCATAAAGAGATTGAGAGTGTCGCCTTCCGCAGAATCGACCCAACTTGTATACTTTTCCGTCGTTAAAGGCCATTCTGCCCAACCCTTATTGCTAAAACGGAACGCAATGTCATCGGACAATTTGTAATTTTTAAGAAGCAGGGCAATGTTTTTAGGAGCATTTTTTCGGATAGCATATTTTTTAGCCACTTTCTGGTCTTCAGGATGCAATTCAACTTTTTGAGGGTGATAAAGATAATTAGGACTCTTCCAGCCTAAATAGTGGTCCCATCCTTCTGCTAAAATCCCTTTGAACCCCATTTCTCGAATGAACTCAGCGATTTCACCACTATAAATCAACTCGGTATTGCGAAAGACCGTGGGTTTTTTTCTGAATATTTTTTGAATCAATTTTTGATGCTTAATGATCTGTTCCGCAAATTCTTTTTTAGAAAAGAGCCATGAGAGGGAGTGATAGTAGGTTTCACTGAGAATCTCAACCTGACCGGTTTTAACCAAGGCTTTGAAGGAATCTAGAACTTGCTTGCCAAGCTCACCATATTCCAAGCACTGCTCCAAAAAAACACCGGAGAACGAATAGCTAATACGGAATTCTGGGTGTTGATTCAAAAGCTCTAACATCAACGCATTGGTGGGCAAATAACATTTATAGGCAACTTTTTCAAAGATGGCCTCATTTCGATACGCTTCTGGACCCTCAAAATAAGCTTCTTTATCGCCCATTTCAAAGACGGAACACTTTGAGAGACGGTAAGGCTGATGAACCTGGAAGTAGAAACAAACCGATTTTTGGTGAAACGTGTTCTTCATTTTTTTGATTTTATGACTGCCGTAGAGGCGCGATTAATCGCGCCTCTACGGCCTTTTTATAGGTATCTACAATCTGCCCCGCCTGCTTGCCCCAACTCATATTCTCCAGCTCCCGTTGCCCCCCCTCTTGCAACACTTGGGTCAGAGCAGGATAGCTGAGGGCTGCAATGACTTTTTCCGTCATCTCTTCCACATCCCAAAAATCAACTCGGAGAGCACTTTTGATGGCTTCGCTCACGCCTGATTGCTTGGAGATCAAAACGGGAGTTCCTTGTCGGATGGCTTCTAGGGGAGTGATACCAAAGGGTTCTGACACAGAAGGCATGACATATAAATCGGCTCGACTGTAAGCTTGGGCAATGTCTTCCCCTTTCAGAAAACCAGAAAAAAGAACATTCCGTTCGATGCCAAGTTGGATGGAAAGTTGGATGACCCGCTCCATCATGTCTCCATCTCCAGCCATGACAAATTTGACGTTTGGCATGTGACTCAAAACCCGTTTGGCCATTTGAAGGAAGTAATCAGGGCCTTTTTGCATTGTCATACGACCCAAGAAAAGTACAATTTTATCTTTTTTTTCAAGGGGTTGGCCCTTGGCATAAAGAGGATGATCAGAAAGAGCATTGTGGACCACATCAATCTTCCATTCGGGAACGCCATAATATTTCTGAAGCATTTCTTTGGTGTACTGACTCACCGCAATGACTCGATCGGAATGTTCCATACCTCGCTTTTCTAAATCGTAGACTTGCTGATTGGGATTTTCACCAGAACGATCAAATTCAGTAGCATGCACGTGCATGACCAAAGGCTGACCCGAGATTTTCTTGGCTTGCACTCCAGCTTCAGCCGTCAACCAGTCGTGCATGTGAATGACTTCATGGGGAACTGTTTTGGCATGAAATGAGGCTTGAGAAGCATAACGGTGAACTTCTTCCATCATGTTTTTACCGTAAATGGCCTGAGGCTCTTCTTTCATCAAAATTTCCTTGAGGTGGTTTTGGTAACCCACTTCCGAAGTGGCATAAGGACTGTAAAGCCCGGTCGATATGGCAGTGACCTCCACTCCTCCCCCGGACTCGCTGGCGGAAAAAATTTTAAAGCTTCCCGAAGCCATTTGCATAGCGGGAGTGGTTTTAGGTAGGATCAAAAAAACCTCATGTTGATGTCCGAGTAAGCCCTCGACAATGCCTTTGCAGGCCACTCCTAACCCTCCGCTTTGAATGGGAGGGAATTCCCACCCGTACATCAATATTTTCATTAATTTTTATTTTTTCGGATAGTTGCTGTGGGCCGAGTAGTGGACCGAATTGTAGCCTCCACCATTCGGCCAACGATCCGGCCCACAATACGGAATAAATCCCTCCATTATAGCAAAAATAAGCCAAAATATCAAGGATCAAGGGCTCAAATGACCAAGAAGGCAAAAACCCTGACTTTATAGCTCTCTTGATTCAAAAAAGAGCTTAATCAGGGGTAAAATCAACTCAATTTAACCTTAAATTTACTTAAAAAAATAGGGAAGACGGTTTTAAAGCTTATCAAGGAAGCTAAAAACTTGGAGAGTTGACTCTCCGTATTTTGCTTAATTCGGAGAGTCAACTCTCCGTATTTTGACAAATACGGAGAGTTGATATAAAATAAAAACATGTCATATCTTTCCAGAATCATAGAAGGTCAACTCACTAACGCTCTTAAAAAGCATAAAGTTATTGTGCTATATGGGCCCCGCCAAACAGGAAAAACTACTCTTTTAAAACATCTAGAAAGCCACTTGAAGCAAAAATGCCTCTTTTTGAACGGAGATTTAAAAGCTGTCCAGGAAACATTTTCGAGCCAAAATTTGGAAAAAATAAAGAGCATGATTGGCGGCTACAAGATATTAATTCTTGACGAGGCCCAAAGGATTGAAAATATTGGCATCAATCTCAAAATCATTCACGATACGCTTCCTGATATAAAGATCATTGCCACAGGGTCTTCTTCCTTTGAGTTGGCCAACAAAATAAGAGAACCTTTGACCGGCCGAACTCAAACATTCATGCTTTACCCGCTGTCGATGGTTGAGCTAAAAGAATTTCAATCCTCCGTAGAAATTCAGGAATCACTGGAAAATTACTTACTTTTTGGCTTATACCCAGAGGTGATTAAATTGAAGAATAGGGTTGAAAAAATAGCTCATCTTCAAGAGGTGATTGAGGCAAATTTGTATAAAGATATCTTAGAGTTAGAAAATGTTAAAAACCCCAAAGTACTCAAAGATTTACTCGTTCTTTTGGCCTTAAAAATTGGCCAGGAGGTTTCTCTAAGCGAACTGGGGTCCAATCTGAATGTGGCCAAAGAAACAGTGAAGCGTTATTTAGATTTATTGGAAAAAGCTTTTATTATTGTCAATTTGAGAGGCTTCAGCAGAAATTTAAGAAAAGAGGTGACAAAAAATTCAAAATATTTTTTCATGGATTTGGGCGTGCGCAATGCCATTCTCAACAACTTTAATCTTCTAGATTTAAGATCGGATAAAGGCATGTTGTGGGAAAATTTTCTTTTCATAGAACGCTTAAAATACCGCAAATATAAGGGCATATACGCCAATCAGTACTTCTGGCGGACCTATGATCAAAAAGAGATTGATTTGATCGAAGAAAGAGAGGGAAAGTTGTTTGCTTATGAATTCAAGTGGTCAAAAAAAGACCAAAAGGCTCCGAAAGAATTTATGGAAACCTATAAAAATGCTGAATATAAAGAGGTATATCGAGATAATTTTATGGATTTAGTCAGCTGATTTTTTAGCGCTCTCGACTCATCATCGCCATTCCCCTGGCCACAGTATATTTTTCATCTCCATCAAAAATCAGAGGCGAACGTTGATCAAGAGCATGCTCGGCAATGATTTTTTGGAATTCTTTTTTAGAATCTTTCAAACAATTTGTATAAATCGATCCCCCCATCACAAACGCCTGTGGATTGAAAATAAGGTTGAGATTAGCCAAACCGATACCAAGCTGCTGAACAATATGCTTCTTAACTTTTTTGGCCTCCTGAGAATTTTTAGTCAAATCATAAGGAGTAAATTTAGATTTAACCCCCAACTCTTGGGCAATTTTTCCGATGAAAGCACCAGACGTATTTTGTTCAAAGGTTCTAAGTCTCCCCTCTTGACGAATCACCATATGAGCCAATTCACCCGCAAAACCCTGTTTTCCGTAAACCATTTTCCCCTCGACTAGAATCGCTCCCCCCAAACCTGTACCCGGCATGATGGCAATTAAATTTTTATACTTTTTAAGAATCGGCCTTTGACTTTGAGCGTATAAAAAAGCGTTTCCATCATTATCCACAGTGACAGGTCGCTTAAATCGTTCTGAAAGTATTTTTTTAATCTTGAGATTTTTGACCGGCAAATGTGGTGCTTTGAGCAAAACACCTGTTTTTTTATCGATGATCCCCGGCAGGGCCACCCCAATGGACTTAATTTTAGGATGAAAATACACCTCGATCAGAGAAATCAACTGCTTGGTAAAACCCATTTGACCTTTTTTAACCTCCGTCAAAACCTTTTCCTCCTCCACCAGATTCATTTTCTCATCAAAAGCCTGAAGAAGAATTTTAGTTCCTCCCACATCTATGCCAATGATTCGAGATTTTTGGGTGTTCATTTTATTTTTTAATGAATGATTCAAATTTCTGCTTTAAACCCAATATAAAGTCACAAATCAACACCCTAGCGGTCCAAAGTGATCCAAATCGGCAAGTGATCAGAAAAGGGCATATTGATAACACCAGCTGCCTTTATCTTTAAGCCAGGACTTGATAAAAATAAATCAATCGTCCGATTGGGTTTGAAAGTCGGGAAAGTTTTGGGGGTTTTTACAAGCTTCATCTTGGTCGTTTTGATGAATTCTTTGAGCTCCTGTAGGCCTTCATGAAGGTTAAAATCCCCACAGACCAAATAAGGTCGAGGACATTTTTTTACCATTTCAGAAATTTCCTGCATCTGATTTCGTCTTACTTTTCGGCTCAATACAGCCAAGTGAACGACAAAAATACTGACGCCTTGAACAATAAATTCCAACACGGTTCTTTGCATCCCAGAGGTCAAGTAGTGGGTTTTAACCTCCCCTGCCTGATGTGAGAGGACGGCGTCATGCTGATTGCGGACCACGGCCATGAATTTCCAAATAGACCAGGGGATGTATTTATTCTGAGTTCTAAAAAAACGGAATTTAAGCCACGCAGCCATGGCTTTGGCCTGGCAACGAAAACGGTTTCGAAAAGAACCATTGTCGACCTCGGCCAAGCAAATGATGTCTGCTTTTTCTTTCTTCAGGGCCTCAGCAATATTTTTGATGGTGTCTAAAGGCGTCCACAAAAATCGCCAGATGTTGTTCATATATTGCTTCCATGAACCATTGAGGCCAGTTCCAAACGCAATGTTGTAGAAGATGATTTTCATGTTTTCTGTTAGTGAGTCTAATTAAAGCAGAAAAAGGAGTAAATGAGAATGGAATTTCAAAATTCCTTGCCAAACGGGCAAAACCCGTATAAAATCCACAGGCACTAGTGAATTTTTGAGCTTGAAAAGGCATTGCAGAAGGACATTTCAATAGAAACTTAAAATTTTAGAATTTAAAATTTAGCTACTATGTCACATAAAAAAGCCGGTGGATCCACCAAAAACGGCCGAGACTCAAACGCCAAACGCCTAGGTGTAAAACTTTACGCAGGACAAAAAGTTGTCGCCGGAAACATCATCATCCGCCAAAAAGGCAACAAATTCTTCGCCGGACAAGGGGTCGATACAGGAAAAGACTTCACCCTCTTTGCCCTAAAAGAAGGTGTCATTCAATTCACCGAAAAACGACAGAAAAAATACGATGGACGCGTCTACCGCAATCGCTTCGTTCATGTCGTTCCTGCCGCACCAAAAGCTTCAAAAGTAGCCCCAAAGCGAATTACCAAGAGAACGGTTAAAAAAGAAGCCGAAATGGCCGCCAAATAAACTCAAACCTGACTAAAAAAACCGTGTGGCCTTCCTCACGGTTTTTTTGATAAAATAAAATAAAGGTACAGTCACTAACCAAACCACTAAAAGCTTTAAAGATGTCAGAAAAAGGTGATTTAGAATCATTGGGCTTAGGATCTTCCGCCAGTGAAGCCGGAGAACAAAGTGATGAGCAGTTTCAAGAAGAAATGCGACAAGGCCAAACAGCCATGAAGCAACTTCAACAAGAAGAAGGAAAAGCCCGAGGAAATGATGATAAATTAGCCAAAATCATCGTCCAATTCCTCTCTCAACCCGGAAACACCGACCTTTTCCTCCTCATCTCTCGCTGTGTGTCCTACAATATCCCTTCCGAAGTCCTCATAGCCATTCTCTCGCTGGTCGACAGGACGGCTTTCATGGAAATGGACCATCTCCTCAAAGGCATGGAGGCCTCAACCGCTCTCGTGGTTCAGGAGCACCATTCTATTCACAGCCTGACCGCAGGACAAAAACAAGCCATCGACGAGTGGCTCGGCCACATCACCATGGCTGCTACAAGCAAACCCCAAAGGGCTCTGGAAAGCTTTGTAATCAAAAAAACCACAAATGAGAATGAAGTGATGTCAGAAGTATGCCTGCCCTTGGTCCAACTTTCTGCCTTCATCATGCGAAATTATCTCGCCATGCAAAGCACCCAAGTTGAATATGCCACCCTCCATGAGTTCATGGAATCCGTTTACCTAAAATTAATTCAGAACTTGCAAGACTTGCTCGAAGGACAGCGAAAACTCACTTAAGACGGATCTAAATCAAGCCCAACTTCGCCTCCTCAAGCGTGTCATAGGTTTTAAAGATACCATCCACCCCCAACACCATAAAAATATCCTTGATGTGATCGTTGGTCCCCACAATGGCCATTTTACCGCCTTTACTGTCGAGGGCCTTATGCCAGGTGACCATTTGACTCAAAGCAAAACTATTGAGGTAATTGAGGTTAGAAAAATCAAAAATCATCGACCCGCCTACAGGAAAAGCTTCGATCTCTTTTTGAAGAACCTCCAAATTGTCTCGGGCAGCCCCATCAAAATCACCCTCAAAATGAGCAATCATCATTTTTTCTGTCGAAGGATCTTTTTCTAAAACAATAGTGAGAGGTCTCATGACAATTTTGGATTAATTAAGAATTAACTCACCTTATACACTTTTACTTTTTTCTCAATGATGACTTTACCTCACAAGTGGGTAGTGGGTAGTGGTGGCCTGCTGCAATTTCAAATTAAAATTAGCTCTTCGCTCTCCGCTCACCGCTCTTCGCTTGTCATTGAGATTAGCTCTTCGCTCTCCGCTCACCGCTCTTCGCTTGTCATTGGCAGGAAAGAATAGAGTAAATCGTAGGGGGGGGCGTAAGGTGAGGAAATAATATTGAAATCAGATCATTCTGAGCGCTGCCTGAGCCGCCTCTATCCCCTTATCTCCGTGCGCCCCACCTTTGATTCTAGCTTTGGCCTGAGCGAGAGTGGTGGTAGTCAGGACTCCGAAAATAATTGGCAAATCAAGTTTTAAGCTCACCTCCATGATGCCTTGAGCGCAAGCCGTAGCAATGATATCGAAATGAGGGGTTTGCCCTTTCAAAATCAGGCCGAGCGTGATGAGGACATCCAATTTATTCTTTTTAGCCAGGCTCTGACAAGCAATCGGAATCTCCCACGCCCCAGGCACTTTTTGAAGGATAATATTTTTTGACTCCACTCCAGATTTTTTCAATTCGGCCAAACAACTTTCGAGCAGAACGTTAGTGATGAGGGAATTGTATTCACTTTGAACGATACCGATTTTAACAGACTTTTTTACCATGAAGGGCTTCAGAGCGATGTTTTTTTTGATGGAACTCACTGGATTTAAGTTTTATTTGAAGAAAAAAGTTTTTCCGCATATTTAAATAGAAGGTCTGTTTCTACATTCACTTTAGCACCCAATTGAAGATGATGTAAGTTGGTATTTTCCCAGGTGTGAGGAATGATGCCAACTTCAAACTGATCTTCCAAAGCATCGATGACCGTGAGACTGATTCCATTGAGCGTGATGGAGCCAGTTTTGACAAGATAACGACTCAACTCGGGATCAACAGAAAAATGGAGGTGATATGCGTTGTCTTGGATTTGGATTTTTTTAAGCTCAGCCCGACCTTCCACATGACCACTGACCATATGACCTTCAAACCGTTTACCAAACTCCATGGCTCGCTCCAAATTGACCTCATCCCCCACCTTTCGCTCACCCAAAACAGTACGTTCAAACGTGACGGGCATGACATCCGCCGTAAAACTTCCCTTCTCGAGCCTTGACACCGTCAAACAAGCCCCATCGACCGCCACACTGCTGCCCAGTTTCAAATTATCCAAAGCCAAAGAAGGCTTGATGGTGAGGGTATTGGACGTTTTTCCCGTCACCGTGCCAGTGGTTTCAATGATACCGGTGAACATAGTTTAAATGGAGACATTGTGACTAAAGCTTAACGGGTTCTAAGGAATCTGGAAAGAGACTTAGATCAACTAAAACCTAGCGAGTAAGGCGAGAGCTTTTTTTTGAGCAGTCTTAAGGACCAAGGTTCTATATTTCTTGTTATTCCCAAAGAAAAATCGATGAATGGAAGCCACTGCTTTTTCACGATCGTTTTCAGCAATGAGATAAGGAATAACGCCTCCTTTTTTAATTTGACTCATCCCTTGTATTTCTATGCCTTCAAAAGAAAGAATACTCTCAATCATACCAGAAAGTCCTCCATTTATCCCATCGCCCACCACAGAAACCGTGGCCAGATCTTTAACTTGAAAAACCTTGATTTTATCATTCTTTTGTTTCATTTTTTCTTCTACTTCTGCCAAAGCAATTCTAATTTTTTCTTCCTGTTCCTGTATTTTGTCTTCATCTCAGGGCACCCT
>CAZNDI010000015.1:0-15716 GCA_964571805.1 uncultured Candidatus Peribacteria bacterium | reverse complement strand
TCCGACAAGTAAAATAATACTGGTCCAAACAAATTCTGCGATGCCAAATCCATTCCAGCCGGTGCTGACTAAAAATACAGTGATATTGGCGATCGTCGCCACGGTGATCCAACCAAAATAAATACTGAAGGGAGCCCAGATGAAAAGTTTTCCCAACGAGGTAAATGTTTCAGCACGAATGATGTCTGCCATCTTGATGAGAAGAACAAGTAGGAGCAGCATGATGAGGACCGAGAGACCAATAAAATCATAGTGCCACGCAAAGATCCACGAGATATTGGCCAACGAAGAGGCGATAAAGAGGGGATTGATCTGGCTCAAAATTTTCTCTTTTTTTGGATTGTTTCCTATGAACTGATAGACCACATACCCAGCCAGTAAAAGGTAGATCAGACCCCAGATGGAAAATGTCAGACCGGCTGGCGCAAAAAGGTTAGGGTAGGCGTCTGAGATGGCTCCCGTGGGACGGTTGTTGATCGGCAAGCTGTTGGCTAAATAATTCACGATTACCATGGCAACATAGGTAACCGCTGCAAGGATTTTTATAAGTACTTGTTTCATAATTTTATTAAGTGGTTAGTGGTCAGTGGTTAGTGGTTAGTCTGCTGCATTTGAATTGCGATGAGCTTACCGCTTATCGGCTTCCTCAAAGGGCTCAAAGCTGACGGGAGAAAGGTAGTTGACTTACTTGTTTCTACGTAACCTTTATAAAATTTTGGTTGGGAATAAACCGTTAAACCAAGTAGTTTCCATTCAACTACGCCATTAACGGAGTACTTCAATTTGTTTTTTAATTCAGGATCTACTGAAATCTCAAGAGGTCTCCATACGACACCCAGAACCCAACCATTCATTCCAGAATCGGCATGAATAGGAGTGATTATTTCTGAGCCCACTTTTTTACCATAGATGAGATGTAATTCATATTGTGAAATAGACGTTTTTTCTAAAATTAAATTTGCATAGCTAGTTTTTCCTGATGTTATTTCGCTGGAATCAGAAAAAATACTTTTTCTAACCTCATTATTGTTATCTTCGTTTAAATTCTTCATAAAAGAGAATAAAAACACTAAAAAAACAATAGCAGCTATCAAACCAACTTTTTGTTTAATATGCTTAGTCGCCTTAACGCAAATAAAAATAAAATAAACAGATAGTCCAACATTTATCAGTGCCCATAAAATGTGTAGCATATCCAATTAGGCTATAATTTATTATATTTCTATCCGCCCTTTTCTTCTATTTGCTTTAGTATACAAAAATTCACAAACAAACACATTCCAATTTTCGAACAAAGGGGCCCCAAAAAATTGTCGTCCTACTTCACTGAAGCTACGAAGGACTTCTGCGATTAAAGGGGTCCCCAAGAATTGTCGGAACGAAGCGGAGCGGAGTGTAGAAATTTTTGGGGAAAGAGCAAAAATATGCGTATGCTGAAGAAGGAGGCTCGATTTAGAGCGTCATTCGTAAGCAGTAGCATATTTTTGCGATGGAGGAGAGAAAGGGATTCGAACCCTCGAAACACTTACGTGTTTACACGCCTTCCAAGCGTGCGCCTTCAACCACTCGGCCATCTCTCCATTTAAAACAACCAAACTCCAAGGACCAAAAGATAATAGGATTGGCTCAGAATTTGGTATTAAGAGGAACTATACTTTAAAGCTATTTATTTACTGATCTGCTTAAAAAATTTGTGAGGGGACTTAGTCAAACACTTCAACCCTTTGGCAGAAGTTTTGAGGGTCACAAATAGACCTGTGATGGGATTAAAAACACGTTTCTTAAGAAGATTAGGTAAAAAACGACGTTTTGTGTGGCGCATCGAATGACTGACGTTGTGGCCGACAGAAGGTTTTTTTCCTGTCACTTGGCAAACTTTGGACATGTGGGGATTCTTGATTTATAGTTAAAAAGCTTAGGCACGTTAACATTTTGGATTTTCCTTGTCAATTTTTTATTTTATGTACGATATTGTTTTACTGCTCATTTCATTGATGGTTTGCGTCACTGTTCACGAAGCCGCCCATGCCTGGGTGGCTTACAAATTGGGCGACCCCACACCAAAAATACAAGGAAGAGTCTCTCTCAACCCCGGTCGCCACTTAGACCCCCTAGGCACCCTCATGATTTTTTTGATCCATTTCGGCTGGGGAAAGCCAGTGATCTTCAACTATTATAACCTAAAGCACCCTCGACGCGATTCTGCCCTCATCGCTCTCGCAGGACCTTTCACCAACCTCCTTACCGCCCTACTATTAGCCCTAATTCTCAAATACTTAACCCCTCCTGAGTTTCTGGTCAGAGTACTGATGTCTATTTATGACCTGAGCATCGTTCTCTTTTTATTCAACCTTTTGCCCATCGCCCCCTTAGACGGTTCTAAACTAGTGGGGTTATTCGTTCCCGCTTCCAAAGAAGACTGGTATCAAAAGTTCCTCTCTCAAGGTCCTATCTATTTGATCATCATTGTAATCGGAGACCGATTGATCCAAGAAATTTCGGGGTTTTCATTTTTAGGAACCTACCTTTCTGTCGGCTACACCTTTGTAACAAGCTTCATTAGACTCAACACCTAATTTCTTGCTATTTTACAATAAATAGGTTATAATAGCATGATATGAAAACCTATATTCTAAAATTCGGCCTGTGGATAAGCCTCTTCGCTTTCCCAATCACTCTCATCTCGGTTTACGGATCCGAACCCGTGGAGGAAGCACAAATCATGCATTTAGTGGCCACCAGTAAAGTCGCGCCTCAAAAACCAGTTCTAATCGATCAAGTTGTAGTAAAAGAAGAAAATCAAGCCTTGATAGATCAATTGGAAGCAAGTCTCTTAGGCCAAATCAGTCAGCCTGATATCTTAAAAGAAGACATCCTAAGAGGATGGTATTTAGGAAATGAAAATGAAAAAAGATATGGCACGCCCGACAGTTGGATTTTTGTTGAAGACGGAAAGCAGTCAAAATGGATGAGCCCGCTTTAAAAAAAGGGAAAAATCACCTTGCGTAGATATTAAATTGAGTTAAATTAAAGTTAAACTTAATTTTAACGATGAAATACTTCAACTCTCGCTCCGCAAAAGCACTCCTCCTATTTTCTCTGGCGTTTTTTGGCTTTCATAGCAACACTTCAGCCAAAAGTCCTGAAAATTTTGCAGGTCAATACAACTTATTCGTGACCGCAGAGAATCGGGACAAGCCCGTCCCTGCAGCTAAAGGAATCCAAGTTTTGGAAAGCTTTTTTTCCTCCATGCCCCTAAAAGGCAACATGAGCAATCCTGACGACATGATGAGTCAACAAGAATTTTTGATCGCTTTTGAAATGATAAAGTCTGAAGCAGAGGGTAAAGAAATAACCCTCCCTGATTCAAAGTTGTACTATCAAGCCTGGCTCAATGCTCGACGCCACAACTGGCTTCCTAAACCGGAAATGACTTATGAGAGTATGCAGGAGTTTTTGTATCGCTATCAGGTTTCCCAATCGCATGCCGACATGCCTTATTATGAAGGCCTCGTGTTGGAGCGTTCAGAAATCAATGCGGACCGTTTCACCACTGTGGCAGAAGTGAAAAAAATTCAAAGTAAGCTTCTTTCTCACATCAATGAGCTTAAATTGATGAGTGGCTCATCTCAGGAAGCTGATTCTCTTTTGACTCGCTTGCAAGGTTACTTCCAGGATTTTCTAGAAACGGAAAAGGAAATCATTCGAAGAAATAGTCCTGCCAACAAGATTCCCAATTTGCCTGAAGACATCAAACAAAAAATCACGGAAAACGGACTCGGGCAGATCCTCAATCAAATGACCTACAATTATAGCCGAGATACCTCTAACCGACGATTTAACGTCATTAAGGGTGCCATGACTTTAAATGGTAGGGTTTATCAACCGGGTGAAGAAATAAGTTTTACTAGAGCTTTGGAGGAGGGTCCTGGAGGCTTAAAAGGGTTTGACTGGGGGTGGACTATCCATGGCGCTGAAGAGAAATGGGAATACGGAGGAGGGCTTTGCGGAAGTGCCACACTATTCTTTACCCCTTCTTGGAGAGGTGGGCTGGAAATTGTCAGCAGACGAAATCATAGTTCATATTTCAGCAATCTTTATCCGCCAGAGTCCTTGGGTATTGACGCCACCATCTATTTTGGTTCCACCGATGTGATCATGAAGAATAATACCCCTTCGCCACTTCTTTATTATGTCTATGACAATACGACTACCAAAGAAATTACTCTGTATGTCATCGGAAATTCACCTTACATTGATATTAAAATTGAAGGTCCAATTAAAATGGGGACCAACTCCTTTAGATTCTTAAGGCATATGACCCTTCCTGATGGCCAAGTGATCACAGAAACCGTAAATTCACGCTATAGCAAAATATATTAGTATTTCAATTTACAATTTCCATTCCCAATGACCAATGTAAGGCTTATAATGCACATTGGTCATTGTTTTTTATTAGATAAATGATTAAAGGTCCAATCATCACATTAATCTTTCAACATTCAACTTCAATCTTAAAATCCCATGCCAGAAACCAGATTAAACAAGTACCTTTCACAGCAGGGAATTGCCTCTCGTCGAGAGGCCGACAAGCTCATCGCAGACGGACTCGTAAAGGTTAATGGGAAAGTCGTGATCGAATTGGGGACAAAGATTGACCCAGACAAGGATCATGTGGAAGTGGATTCGATGCAAATGGAGCGAGAGAAGAAGCTGCTTTATATTGCCTTGAATAAGCCTAAAGGTTATGTTTGCTCCATGAAGGCCACTCAAACCGACCCCGCCATTGTGACCGATTTGATTAAAAGCGAAGATCGGGTTTACCCTGTGGGACGACTAGACAAAGAAACGACGGGGCTCCTCCTCCTGACCAACGACGGAACCCTCGTCAATCAAATCATTCATCCCTCCAGTGAATCAGAAAAGGAGTACGAGGTGACTTTTTTTCAACAAGTCCCCGAAGGTGCCCTTCAAAAACTCAGAGAAGGAGTCGTTTTAGAAGGAGAGAAAACCTTGCGAACTCGAGTGAATAAAATTGCCCCCGCCAAGATCCGGATCATTTTGAGGGAAGGAAAAAATAGGCAAATCCGCCGAATCTGTCAAAAAGTGGGCTTTCCCGTCAAAAATCTGAAACGGGTCAGGATAAAAAGCTTGGAACTTGATGACCTCCCCATTGGCCGCTGGAGATATTTGACTGAAGCCGAAGTGAAGGACCTCAGAGATTAAGCATTTAACCGAGCAATGATGTTCACAAAAAATACTCTGCTACAAAATTTCACCGAAAGCCTCAAAGAAATGCTCACCTTGCATCAATCTTTTGACCAATGGATTGAAGAAGTAGGTGTAAAGTTAACCGATGAGCAATTCAACAAATTTTCTCAGTACCTTCAGCTTTTGAAAGCCAAAAATGAAGGGCTAAATCTGACTCGCATCACAGACATGCAAGACGCCTGGATCAAGCATATTTTGGACTCCCTGATGTCAGCCCCTTTTTTTCAAAAACCAGGCCTGCAAGTCATTGACATTGGAACAGGAGGAGGTCTGCCGGGAATTCCTCTAGCCATTCTTTTCCCTTCGGCCCAATTCACTCTTGTGGATGCCACGGAGAAAAAAATGGTAGCCGTTCAAGAGTTTGTCCATCAACTCAATCTAAAAAATGTGACCTGCCTCACCTCTCGGATTGAGAATTTGGGCCGAATGACAGCCCATCGCGAACAATACGATTTAGTCCTTTCTAGAGCCTTAGCTCCTTTGAGAGTATTGGTTGAACTAGCTACCCCACTGTTTCATCCCTATGGCAGCCTGATTGCCTACAAAGGGCCAGAATACATCTCTGAGCTCCTGGTCTCTCAAAATGCCATACAAGCTCTTAGAGCTGAATCGCCACGCGTTTTTCACTACAATCTTCCCGAAGATAAGGGGCAGCGCACTCTCATTCAAGTCACAAAAAAAACGGTGACAGACCAAAAGTATCCCAGGCGAGACGGTATTCCGGGAGCAAAACCACTTTAATTTTTTTGGAGTAGTATGTAGTAAGTATTTAGTAGTAAGTATTTAGTAGTAACCATTAGCACTAAAGCCCATACTACCTACCACATACTACCTACCACATACTACCTACTACCTACTACTTATAAATGAATCACTTCAATCCTCACGACCGGTATTTCAAACGCGCCAAAGAGGAGGGATTTCGGGCAAGGAGCGTGTTTAAGTTGGAGGGAATTCAGGAGCGCTTTGACCTCCTCAAACCCGGCATGAGAGTCCTCGATTTGGGTTCGGCTCCAGGAAGTTTTTTGCAATACATCAGTCAAAAAGTAGGCAGTGGGGGAGTGGCCATTGGAGTGGACCTGCAGAAGATTCAGGACTTTGAAGAAAAGAATATTCAAACCTTTCAAGCCGATATTTTTGACGAACAGGCGATTGACTATATTTTAGATGACTTGGGTGTGACTCGATTTGACCTCCTCACTTCAGACTTGGCCCCAAAAACAACAGGAATCAAATCATTGGACGGAAATGCCTCTTTAGCCTTAAATCTCCAAGTTCTTGCATTGGCCAAAAAATACCTCAGGAAAGGAGGAAATGTGGTGATGAAGACCTTGAGTGGCTTCAATGAAGGTGATCTCGTAGGGGAAGCAAGAAAAATGTTCAAAGAGGTCCGAAAATACAGGCCAGAAGCCATTCGGAAAAGTAGCCACGAAAGCTATGTCATTGGATTGGCAAAAACTTAAATCTAAAGATCCAATAAATCCATTTTTCCTAAATCATCGAGCTTTTCATTTCGTGAGGTGAAGGGATTGTAGATCTGATAAAATAGTTCGATGAGGTTGGGCGTCGACAGTTGAGCGACGCGCAAATTGCAGTTTTCTAATCCTACCATGACTCCATTGACGCGTTCCATGAGGTTTTTTTTCATTTCATCAAACTCCTTGTGTCGACGTCTGATACTTTCCACGCTGTCTCCAGAGGAAATATTGTTCAAAAACTTTTTAAATATATTTTCATTGCGTATGCGGTAGGGGTCGTAGGGAACGATGACATAAAACTTCTTCTCCATAATGTCCGCATATTCCACCAATTTTAGAATGTAATCGCAATACTGAGTCGTTTGCTCTTTTAAAAGGGGATTGGTATGCTCCTCACCCTTTTCTCGCACGGTTTCAATATACTTATCCACATCCAACTTTCGACTCTGAACGACAATTTGAATGGGGAAATCTAAGGAGTTTAAAAACCCCTGGTAGCCGTAAATAATCGAATTCTGCTCTTCCTCGGACTTCAGATTAAAATTGATGCTACTGGTTTGTAAAATGGCTCGCAACCCCCCATTTTTAAGGATGACGATATTTTCTTTTATTTCAGCAATATCCAAGTAGAGTTGGGTGCTTTGGGCGGAGCCTCCCTTCTTGTTCTTTACCGTATTGGGAGGAGTGGTTTTTGTTGCGTCAGCCATTTTAGTTGAGATTAAATTCTATTTCTTCCCCTTCTTTTAAATCTTGAAGGGAAGTGGTGACTTCGGTGGGTACAAAGGTGGCTTTAGGAAGCACTTTGTCAGGAACACTTTTTTGAAGGGTATTGATTTGCGTCTCTTGTCTCACAGGTCCAGCACTCACTTTATTCTTCCGCTTCCTTCGTTTCTTTTTTGGCCAAGGGGAATCCATTACCGGATTCAATCCTTGAGAATCAGATGCTGAAGGAGAAGCCGTCACTTGTGACTCAAGGGGCTTCGCCGCTAGGGGAGGGGAGACAACCTCAATATCTTCCTTTAAGGCCTTTGCCGTGGATTCTTCTTTTTGTGGGGAAACTGGCACCAGAGCTTTAGGCTCAGCAAAATTTTCCTTTTTAATCACCTTCAATTCATTGCTTTTATCAGGAGCTTCTGTAACTTCCTTTTTTTGTATTTTAGAATTTGAAATTTGATAAGAAGGGCCTTCTGGGAGGGGGGATTTGACTAAAATTTCAGGCTTCTTCTCTTCTTTGGGGGGTGCAACTTCAACCTTAACGACGGGAGGCTCAGTTTCAGGTTGGGGCATTGCTGATTGCGGAGGGGAAGGTTGAGAGGAAGGCTCCTGTTTCAACTGAAGAGAATTTACTTTCACTTTAGGAAGTTTTGCCAAGAGAGATAGCTTTTCTTTTTGGACCGTCCGGGTTCGCCAGTACATGTTGTGTACCGAGCCTTCTTCCCTCCTGTGTCCAAAGTAAGCTTGAGTGATAAGATCCTCGTCACTCACCTGGTCCAAATCCTCGTGTTCAATCTCTGTTTGACCTCCGGCTGAATCTAAAGTGAGAGAAAGTTCACGCAAATTGATGTTTTTTACATTTTTGGGGAGAATTGCTTCTTTGGCCTTAGATTTTCCTGGACTGTTTAAATCAGGATCGGTGGTTGAAGCCACAGCACGATGGTCCCAGTAGCGTTTTTTGGGATTGATGGCATATTCTAAGCTGAGCAGGATAAAACGAGTGAAGGTGACATTTCGTACTTTAACTACCGCAGCCATCAAGGCAATGAGGGCAGGCAAGGCAATGATAAAATATTCCAGAACATTGATTTCATAAAGTCGAGCACTGATCGTGAACAAGGCATAGCTGATTCCAAAGCCCACTGCCAAAATAATCAGTTGCCGCAAACTAAAGGGGCCCACAATTTTATCTGCAATGCCTACGTTTTGGGGTATTTTGTATTGAATTTCTGCTTTTCAATTACTAATTAAGGCGGTATTTGACATCGTTCAATTCTCAATCAATCTGCTTATTATAGCAAAAAAACAGCCAAAAAACAACCCAATCAGCCTGGTTTTTCCTTTGACCCCTCTTCGTCCTCACTCACTTGACCTTCCGACATACTCCCCGGTTTCTGTATTGATGACAACATCTTCACCCTCCTTCATAAAAAGGGGGACACTGACGACCGCTCCTGTTTCGAGAGTGGCGGGTTTTGTACCTCCTGTAGCCGTGTCACCCCGCACACCTGGGGGAGTTTCGACCACCTTGAGGGTGACTTTGATGGGCGGTTGAATGCCAATGGGATTCCCTTCATAAAAAGTGACATACACTTCGGTGTCGTCCTTGAGAAATTTAAGGGATTCCAAAATATCCCCGATGGGCAATTTAAACTGCTCATAACTGTCGTTATCCATGAATTCCGCCGATTCATCATCTTTATACAAATATTGGCATTTTCTCTTCTCAATGTCTGCAAATTCAAAGCTTTCTCCAGCCAAAAAAGTTTTATCTAAGGCATTTCCATCAATCAAGTTCTTCAATTTGGTCCGCATGACGGGTTTTCGCTGTTGTTTCCTGTTGAATTGGCTCCACACCACCAAATAAGGTAAATTATTCAATTTGACCACGGCTCCTACTCGAATATCGTTTAAACTTCCCATAGAAAATGATTAAAAATACAAAAAAATTATAGCATGAATAATATTTAACGTATGCCTCTATTGTTCCCCGGCATACATCTTTCCACAGCTCTCCATGCCCCTCTCTCATCTAGCACTATATTAAGGCCTGATCTACGATCACGTAATAAAATAGCTTTCGACGCCAAGTCTTCTGCTGAAGCAGTATGAGCAGTATCTTTTAAAGCATCAGATGAGCGAGCTGAGTCTTCTGCTGAAGCAGTATGAGCAGTATCTTTTGAAACATCAAAGTGATCGGTAGGTTTTGGCATATTATTAGGCTAAAATGCTTTGTTATCAGGATAAAGTGAAGCTAAGCAATTCCAGTATAATTAAAAGTCTAAACCAGTGTCAATTATACAATATAATCACTAAATTTTTATTAATCCTTGCATCAAGACCCCACATACCCTTCAAAAAACATCCTCGCCACGGAGATGACAAGCAGTAAAGCTCCTTCCCGACGACTGAGCTTCCAACCCGTACGCATAAAAATCAAAATCAACACAATCGTGGCTACTAAAAGAATCAAAGAGAAAATATTATCGGGCAAACCCCAAATTTGAGTCTTAGAATCAAGATTGAGTGGTGCCACCACAGCACTCACGCCAATGATCCCCAAGGAATTAAAAATATCTGACCCCACCACATTCCCCACGGCCAAATCGAACTTCTTCTTCATGGTCGCCGCCACCGAGGTCGCAATTTCCGGCAAACTCGTTCCCGCCGCCACAATCGTCACTCCAATCGCCCACTCAGACATTCCAAAGCCTTGAGCAATCGTCTTTGCTGCTTCTACCACATAGTCAGAAGCCACAATCAGGACAATCAAGCCCCCAATAAAAATTATAAAATCATACCATTTTGCCACCCTCAGCTCATCTTCATCCAACTCGGGAGCCTCTTTTTTGGCAAAGAGATAAACATTATAAACCACTAGAAGAAGGAGGAGAATCAAGCCTTCAACAAAACTCACCACTTGATTCCAAACAAATAGAAGCACCAAAAGCGTTGAAATCGTCAGCACTACTCCATCACGGTAAACCATTTTTTTGTGAATCACTTGAGGGCTAATCAAGGCAATCAAACCCAAAATAAAACCGAGATTAAAAATATTTGAACCAATCACGTTCCCCACCGACAAAGAACCACTCCCATTGAGAGCTGCAATCACAGACACCGAGATTTCAGGCGCTGAAGTGCCTGCCGCCACCACCGTGAGACCAATAAGAATCGTGGGAATATTGAATCGCTTGGCAATATGAATCGCCGCATTCACCATATAATGCGCAGCCACCCCAAGAACAATGAGCGAAACAATCATGATGAGAATTTCTTTGAGCATAGGATCAGTGGGTCAGTTTAAATTTAAAAAGGAATTGCAAAAGAGATTCTAGCAATTTCAAGGGGTCGATGGCAAATCGGAGTTGATTTCGGAGGAAGAAAACGCTTCAAAAATTTCTCTCACCTCTTTTGCACTATTCGACTGCATCAGCTTGGTTCTAAGCTCCTTTGCCCCATCAAAACCATGGCAATACCAGGCCAAATGCTTCCGCATTCCAAAAAAAGCGCGGTCCATGTGATTGACCTCGTAGTATTTAGAATGCTCGATGGCCGCTGCAAAGCGTTCTTCTCGAGTGGGCTCATAGCCACTGAAAAACCAGGGATTCCCAAAAGTGGCTCGTCCCACTAAAACCCCATCGACGCCATACGTTTCAATTTTTTTGAGAGCATCTTCCATGCTCTTCACATCTCCATTTCCAAGAAGGGTTGTCCCCGAACCTTTACAAATTTTAGCCGCCTTTCCTATCTCTTCCCAATTGGCCTCACCTAAATAAAGTTGCTTGAGAGTTCTGCCATGGAGGGTCAAATTGGCCGGTTTCTCTTCTAAAAGCGTACTGATCCACCATTCCGTCACGATGTCGTCCACGCCGGTGCGGGTTTTGACCGAAATAGGAAGGAGTTTGCGTTCCGACTCTGTTGCCTTCATGGCTTTAAGGGCGGTGATGATTTTAGGCCTTAGCTCAGCTTCTTCCAGGGTGATGCCATTGGCCCAATCCTGACAAGCCTTTTTGGTATATTGGATGACTTTTTTCGCTTGGTCGGGGATGCGGATCATGCCTGCGCCTGAACCTCTTTTGGCCACTTTCGTCGCAGGGCAGCCCATGTTGATGTCGATGCCATCAAAATCAAGATAGCAAGCCATCAAGGTGACTTTGTAATAACTGTCTTCTTCTACTCCATAAATCTGAGCCACAGCGGGTCGTTCGATTTCATCAAAAATAAATTCCTTCAACATGCTCGTGGCCCCTCGGGCCAACCCTTCCACGTTCGTAAACTCAGTCATGACTAGCGAAGGCTTGGAATATTTGGAGATCATGTAACGGAAAGCAGCGTCGGTCACGCCGTCCATGGGAGATAAGCCGATGATGGGGGATTGAAGTTTATCCCAGAAACCGCGAGTCAAATGTTGAATGTTAAATTCTAAATTTAGTCTCCATAATGAGTTCGAACGTTTTTAAGATACACTAGTCTACTCTTTCTATTTATTCTATATATTATCCTATCTTTTATATTCAGTCTAAGAGAATAATGGTTTTTCAAGTTCTCCTAACAAACTTTTTCCTAAGAAAGGGTCTACCGTTAAAACAAAATCATGAATTTCCATGAGTTTAATTTTTTGCTTCTTCGAAAGTTCTTGGTACTGTTTTAAAGCTTTTTTCGAAAATATAACTTTATATCTCATTTCTTAAGTCTTTAAATACTTCTTCAGCTGTATAAACTTCGCCTCTTTTTATCTCTTCTTCTGCTTCATCAAAAGATTCTTTAAATCCAGGGATAGATAAAAGTTGCATCGTTTCCATCCATCCATCGTATTCCTCTTCAGACATAAGCACTACTGCTCCATGTTTGGTGGTGATTCGAGTGGGAAGATTTTGATTTAGTGTGTTTTTGAGCAATTGAAATAGATTTGTACGCGCTGAAGTCGCATTAATAGTTTTCATATTTCGGGATTCTAACTTTATGTACATATTTTAGTACACTTTAAAAAGATTTTCAAGGGCAGTTTTTATCGCTAGAATCAAATCATGACTCTCGAATTAATTAAAATCATCGCCAAAGCCCCTTCTTGTCCTGGCATCTATAAATATTTTGATGTGGAGGGTAATCTGATTTATGTCGGAAAGGCTAAGGATCTTAAGAAAAGACTCCAGAGCTACATTCGAGCGAGCGCCAATCACGGGATCAAAAATCAGAAATTGATGGAATCAGCGGCGTCAGTGGAGTGGATGGAAACCAATTCCGACATCGAAGCCCTAATTTTAGAAGACAATTTGATCAAAGAAAATCAACCTAAATACAACGTCCTCCTCAAAGACAGCAAAACATTTCAGTACATCAAAGTGACGGTTCAAAAAGAATATCCCGAACTTTTAACCGTTCGTCGTATCGAAAAGGATGGAGCCAAGTATTTTGGGCCCAAAACCAGTGGAACAGACGTCGTTCAATTGATCGAATCTGCAAAACGTATTTTCAAACTTTGCAGCCAAAAAGACATCACCGTTGACCCCACTGGCACGCCATTAGAAGGCGCTCAGGTGGCCGTAAAAGTAGGAGGAACTCTTGCTAAGCGACCCTGCCTCGATTATCACATCAAACGTTGCACAGGGCCTTGCGCAGGCATGGTCACACCCCAAGAGTATGGAGAGCAAATTGAAGCCGTACTCCGCTTTTTGGGAGGGAACTACAAACCTGCCATCGAAGCCCTTAAAAAGCAAATGATGGAATTTGCAGCAGAACAAAAGTTTGAACGGGCAGGAGCCATCCGGGATCAAATTGCAGCCATAGAACGCTCTGACCAAAAACAAATCATCACCGACACCCTCCTCACCGACCGAGATGTGGTGGCCTATGTGGAGGATTTGGGCAAAAATTATTTTGTCCTGTTTCAGATCCGGGGAGGTCGCTTAATCAGCCAAGAAAAATTTATCTCCGAGGGAGGGGAGTCCCCCGCAGAAGTGATGGAAGCCTTCTTACGTGATTACTATTCCTACGCCGCTGATATTCCCAAAGAGGTGATCCTCTCCATTGAACCTGTAGATAAAAACTTGCTCGAAACCTTTATTGCTCAGCAAACTGACCACAAAACACATCTTCTCATTCCTAAACTGGGACACAAAGACAAACTGATTGAACTGGCCGAAAAAAATGCCAGGAGTTTTGCTCAGCAATCTCGAGTCCGTTGGATGGCCGATGAACGAAAGGGGGAGAAAGCCCTGGAAGATTTGGCCAAGGCTCTGAATTTATCCGCCCCACCCAAACGGATCGAATGCTACGACATCAGCCATTTAGGCGGCACAGAGACCATTGGAAGTATGGTGGTTTTCAAGAAAGGCGAACCCTCTAAGGCAGACTACCGTCAGTTTCGTCTGCGCAGCACCGCCAATCAGAATGACGATTTCAAGAGCATGGAGGAGGTGATCACGCGTCGACTCAATTATTTGCCTGCCCAATTGCCGGAGGGGTATGAAATCGGAAAAATGAAGAAAACAGATGAAGGATTTTTGGAAGCAAAGGGATTAAAAATAAATAATGAAAAAAATCCTGAAGGCGAGGTTCCGGAACCTCGCCTTCAGGATTTTTGTGTCATTCGGCATTCAAAAAAAGTCATTGCTCTAGCAAGATTGAGTCATTCATCAGATAAAATCGATCAACTCCGAGATTTGTGGGTGAGCGATGAACATCGAGGGAAGAAATTGGGTCACTTTCTCTTAAAAAAACTGATCGATTCCTCTAAACAAAAAAGGGTGTACAAAGTTTGTGAAACTCAATTTGAAGAATATTATTTGAAAATGGGATTTGAAATTATCAAGCAAGCCCCTGAGGGATTATTGATTCCTAAAAACTTGAAACAACCCATTTTTCTCGCCTACCAAAAAAAGAAACCCGATACCTCCTTCACTAGTCGGCCTGATTTAATCGTGATTGATGGAGGCAAGGGTCAACTTCATGCCGCCCATGACGTTCTTTTTGCCAAAGGCTTAAACATCCCTATGATCAGTCTTGCCAAAAAACAGGAGGAGGTGTTCATCCCAGGAAAATCAGAGTCCATCGATCTTCCTAAAAATACGGATGCAAACTATCTACTCCAACGCTTAAGAGATGAAGCTCATCGTTTTGCCATCACAGCCAATCGCTCGTCGAGAAATAAAAAAATGACCCAGTCGGCTTTAGATGAAATTGTGGGAATTGGACCAAAAGCCAAGAAAAAGCTCCTCACTTATTTTGGGTCCGCTCAAAAAGTGCGAGAAGCCAGCCAGGTTCAGTTGGAACAAATTGTGGGAGAGGGGTTAGCGAAAAGGATTAAAGAAAATTTGTAATGTAATTTCTAGATACGCAAGATTTTGCGTATCTAGAAATTATAAATTCCTTGTCACCCCCGGCTGATTTTGTTAATATTTGATTAAATAATAATAAATAACAAAAAACCACATGCGAATTGGAAAATATATTGTTGGAGCCCTTTCAGGTCTTACCTTCGGCCTTTTATTTGCGCCAAAAAAGGGAGAAGAATTGCGAGATGAAATCAAAAAGAAGGGTGGCAAGTCAAAACAAGAAGCCCTTTCTGTCTTGATTGAAGCCTTCAAAGAAGCTGGAGTTGAAGCCTTGGATGAAGCTAAAAAAACATCGGAAGGTCAATCTTTACAGGCCGCCATTGGAAATTCAAAAGAAAAAATGCACGAATATTTTTCTCAAATTGAAAAAACCGGCCAAGACATTGCCGCTCGAGCCAAACAAAAACTTGATGAGCTTCATGGCATGGCAGAGGGTGGCTCAGCCAATTTCAAAAAAACAGCCCTCAAAAAGGCTCAGCGCGTTAAAAAGACTGTCGTGACTCGATCTAAAAGAGCGGTAAGCCAGATCAAGAAGAAAGTAGAAGGCGTGATCGATTCGGCCACCAAAAAGTCCGCGCCTAAAAAAACAGTAAAAACCGAAAAGAAAAGTACACCTAAAAATTCCGCGACCCTAAAAACCACCGTGAAAAAGATTTCTAAGAAATAGATTCGCTCTAAATCTAAAACCCCTCCGACCATTTCTGGTCAGAGGGGTTTTTATAAACCCTGTGCAATTAAGCCATAGGCTGAGCAATACCCTTCATGCTCAATTTAAATCGACCCTGACGCTCATCAATGTCCAAAAGCTTCACATTCACCACCTGACCCTCCTTAACAAGCGTAGAGACGTCTTTGACAAACTCATCACTGATTTCAGAAACATGAACCATGCCCTCTTTACCAGGCATAAACTCTA
>CAZNDI010000014.1:0-15962 GCA_964571805.1 uncultured Candidatus Peribacteria bacterium | reverse complement strand
AGGAAGCTTATGGATTTTCAAACCTGAAAATGGAAAATGGACTGAATTTTGGAATAAAGAAATTTATGGCAGTGAATTTTTCTTTTCTCCTGATTCTAATTATATCGTCGGTCGATTGATTACGGGAGATATTACAATCCTCCCCGTAAAGGAGAATCTAGATCAAGTGGTCTATCTAGAAAATTATGCTGGATCCTATAACTTAAGCCCAGACGGAAGTAAATTGGTTTTTGTAGATTTCACCGACCCTTTTAGTCCACACGATCTATTACTTAGAGAAAATGATGGAAATACAAAAATTCTTGGAAAAGGCATTGGTCAGATTCAATTTCCTATTTTTGATCGAAAGGGAGACAATGTCTATTTTCTTTTGAGTTTGGCTGAACAACAAACTGGTCTACTTCAACTGAATCCTTATCATCTCTATCGCTATGACCTGAAAGAGGAAAAACTTTTTCAGCTAACCAAAGATGCAACATATTTTGAAGGCTTTTTTCATGTCTCTTCCAATGGAGAAAAAATAGCCTTCGAACGTTACAAGGCTTCAGCAACTGGAGCTTTTTACGAAAGTCAGCTAGGAAAAGAAACCCCCAGTGCAGAAATTTGGGTTTACAATCGAGTCAGCCAAAAAGAAGAAAATCTTAATCTAGTCGGACTCAAACCTTATTTAAATTAGACTGGCACCATAAAATATATAACCATGAAATCACTATATATCATTCTAGGACTAAGCTTTCTCCTATTTAGTGCTTGTTCCTCAAGCGAGGAAGGAAAAGTACAAACGACTTCAGTAGCATCAAAAAGTAATGCGGAAGGAATTAAAAACAACGAAGACCTGACAACACAAAAGGAAGGGGAATTTTTTGAAATAGGCTTTGGGCCAATGACCAATTTGGGAGAATTTTTAAGCGCAGAAAGAATAGCTGAAAGGTACGCCTTCATTTATTTACCATCCACATTAGAAAAAAAATTGCTCTCCGAAAAAAATCAACCAAAAAGAACTCCAATTATTGGTGCCCCAATCAGATCCCCTTATGTTTCCTTTTCCATTTCTGAACTTTTAAACCAGAGTTTTCTAGAAAGTGATTATGAGTATGATAAAGAAGATTTATTCATCATGAATTTTTTCAGAGAAGTTGAACTTGAAAAGACAGTCTTACCTGAGTTTAAAAGGGGTTTAATAGCACTGACAGGAAGGAATGTGTTTCTAGAAGAAATGGGGGAAATTCAATGCAACTACTTCTTAGAAAGAGTTACAAATGATTATGTAAGCTTCTATGCTAGTTGTGGAAAAAAAGATGAAATGAAAATACAAGACTCAACACATTTAACGAATAATCAATTGAATTTAGAACTTCAAAAATTGCAAGAAAAACGATTAGGAGAAATTAAAGATAAAGCCAATCAACTAAAAAAAGAGGTATATTATTATGCCTTTCAAGGAACGATAAGAAAATTTGAAAAAGCAAAAAATAAAGATTATTTGATAGCCACTATTTATCCTATTACTTCAGAAGCACCTTTGGGTTCAAGCAGAATATCGAGCTGTGAACAAATAGGCAATCAGCCCCTCCTCTTTTGTGAGCCCTCAAGTCCTGGAGAAGGTGGTAAGCTTTTTTTCTTAGAAACAAAAAGATTTGATGAACTTTCTGACTGTTATATAGGCACTACTGTAGACCTAAATATTGAAGAAGGAGTGGTTAAGATTCAATGCCAAGCATCAGACAACAATGGTACGATCAGATCGTTCGAGAAAAAATATGACCTCAAGGGTTCAGTTATATCTGGAGAATAGCTAGATTTTTTATATCGGTGATTTTTGACAGTCAAAATTTGGACCATTTAGTCAGAAAACTACCCTCCATCCCCCACAAAAGAATATTGTCCAAATAAATCGGAAATGTCGATGTTGTAGATATCTTTGCTCGTGAGAGGGCCAGTGGCAAATTGAGGCTGGACATCTTCATACACATCCCGTTCCTCCTGAAAGAAAATGCCGATCGGAGAGCGATCGTCTTCAAAGGCTTTGGCAAAAGCCGCTGTCTTGTCCGTTTTATCATGACCATTGGCCTCAAGATCATAAGTTCGGTCTTGGTAATAACTGTAACCGTGAACCTTATCGTAGGTCACACAAGGCTGGAGAACGTCGATATACGAGAATCCTTTGTGATTGAAGCCTTTGACGATTAAATCAATGAGGTGAGGCAAATTACCTGCATAACCACGCGCCACAAAACTACAACCTGCGCTCAAGGCAATCGCTAATGGATTAATAGAAGGGTCTGGATTGCCAAAGGGCGTAGAAGGAGCCTTACAGCCTTTTTCCGCCGTCGGAGACACTTGGCCTTTGGTGAGGCCGTACACCGTGTTGTTTCCGACCAAATAGGTCATGTTGATGTTCCGTCGCATCGTGTGGACAAAATGACCCATTCCGATCCCATACCCATCGCCATCCCCCCCCTCCACCACCACCTGCTGGGAATGATTGGCCAGCTTGGCACCCGTCGCAAAAGGCAAGGCCCGACCGTGTAAGGTAATGGCCCCGTAGGTACTGAACCAATAAGGCATATTGGCTCCACAACCAATCCCCGAAACAAAGGTGATCTTGTCTGGATCGAGGTCCATTTTAGCCATGGCCTGCTTGAGCGCCATCTCAATTCCAAAATCCCCGCAACCAGGACACCAGTTGGGTTTGCCATACGTGTTGGTGTAGTCTTTAGCGGTTCTGGGCACGCAATTTTGAATTAAGAATTAAGCGATGTAGCAACCTCTCCTGTTCAAAATTAAGTAAAAAAATATTAACTTAATTTTGCTCTCCTCCTGAGGAGGAGCTGGAGGAGGTCACTAGTTTTTTAGTTTCTTCAGCAATCAGTTTTGGCGTGAACGGCCGTCCGGACCAGTCGAGGATTTTGTCTTTGAGGTCAAAGCCAGTTTTTTCCATGATCAACCCCCCCAATTGAGCGGTGATGTTTCCTTCAACCAAAATAGGATGCTTGGCGGACTCCAAAAGTTCTTTCACCCCCGGCTGGAAAGGCAGTAAGTATTTGATATGGAGCATGTTGACTGAAACTCCCTCTTTCTCGAGAATCGTCATGGCCTCAAGGAGCGGACCGTACGTTCCCCCCCAACATACCAGAGTGACCTGAGCGTCGTCCGGGCCGACCAAGTGAGCAGGAGGGATTTCTTTGGCAAAGGTTTCCATCTTCTTCATTCGTCGGGCATTCATCTTGACCACATCGTCTATTTCTTCAGTAAAATAACCCACTTCATTGTGTTCGTAGGAACTAGCAGTATGAGCCCCTCCGGGTTGGCCGGGAATCGTCCGGTTCGGAATGCCATCTTCGGTCATTTCAAAACGTTGGAATCCCTCTTTGATCTCTGAATCATTTAATAACTTACCTCGATCGACTTTGAGATGATCGGTTTTGAGGTAGGGAAGGTTCACATAGCCCTCGGAAATGTATTTTTCACTCAGGATGAGGACGGGGCATTGATATTTTTCAGCGAGATTGAAGGCTTCAAAGGCCATGTAAAAGGATTCCTCATGAGTTCCGGGAGAAATAACGATGCGAGGAAAATCACCTTGAGACGCATGAAGAACCGTCCGCAAATCCCCCTGACCAGTGCGGGTCGGCAGACCTGTCGAGGGGCCAGGACGTTGACAATCGACTAAAACGACGGGGGCCTCAATCATGGCCGCCAAACCGATCGCTTCAGTCATCAGGGCAAAACCTCCTCCTGAGGTTCCCACCAAGCTGCGAACGCCTGCGTAACCGGCTCCAATGGCCATGTTGATGGCGGCTATTTCATCTTCGACGTGATTGACGGAAATATCAAATTCCCGCGCGTGCTTGGCCATGGAATGCAAAATACCGGAACTGGGCGTCATGGGGTATTCGGAAACGAATTTACAACCCGCCTTGATCGCAGCCAAAGACATGATCTGATTTCCGTTGACCATAAACATTTTCGGAGCATTCGGTACGGGCTGGATTTTATAATCAAAAGATTGAGGAAAATTTTCCAAGACATATTGGTGACCAGCCAACGCCGCATTCACATTTTTCATCACAATTTCTTCCCCTTTTTTGGCAAACGTCGAGCGTAAAAAGGCTGTCAAGGGCTCCAGAGGAAGATTGAGCAAGGCCAGGACCGCTCCCACTCCCACCACATTTTTGGCCAACTCTAGACCAACTTTCTCTCGGGCAATTTCTCGTAAAGGGACTGGGAAAAGGCGGATGTCTGGGCGTTCGACCTGGGCCACTTTGGGATCGTAAATCAGCCCTCCTCCGGGTATAATACTTTGGAGATATTTGTCAGAAGTTTCCGCATCCAGAGCCAAAACCAAGTCGTAGTCGTTGGTATGGGAAAGGAGCTCATTTTCCGAAACTCGGACCTGAGTGATGTTGTTGTAGCCTTTGATCACACTATAAAATTCAGCCGTGCTGTGTAATCGCAAGCCCAAAGACATACAAAGCTTTCCAAAAACAGCTCCAGGGAGCTCAATTCCTTCTCCTGCCTTTCCGCCGATCATGAAGTTGAGATCATTTATCTTCATAGTAGGATCATCCTACCGATTTAACAAAAATATTTCAACCTATTATATATTTAAAGCTTCCCACAAATAGGTAGCCAAAAAAGCGACAACACAAAAGATAACCCAGTATCTTATGGGAATAAAAAGAAAGCTATGATTTTTTTGATTGAGAATGACCTCTTGACCTGTTCGATTGTCTTTCACGCTCTCATTTTTTGATTCTAAAAAACGATCAAGACGATGAAGGAAGAGGGCGGATATCAGGACGCTCAAAGCTCGAGGATAAAGGCTTTCTTGATAGAAATTTTCGTCTTGCATGATCATTTCTGAGATGACCTCGGCGGCGACCAGATTCAGAAAAATGATGATGGGGACGAGGTAGCCTTTGTGAGAATAAATTAAAAGCATGGAAAATATAGTGTATTGAAAGGAGCTTAACAGAGAGAGAAACTAACTTCAATTGATTTTTAAGGTCAATTTGAGTAGAATCCACAAGCTAGGGAACGCAAATTAAAAATTAAGAATGAATGATTAAGAATGATTGGTTTTATCTTATTTTGTTCAATTTTTAATTTTCAATTTTTAATTTTTAATCACTAGAGAAATTGGATTATTATAAAGCGTTAGGGGTTGAGAAAACGGCGTCGGAAACCGAGATCAAGCGGGCTTATCGCAAGTTGGCTCAACAACATCATCCAGACACAGGGAAGGGGGATGAAAAGAAATTCAAAGAAGTCACCGAAGCCTATGAAGTCTTGGGCGATAAACAAAAACGGGCTCAGTACGATCAATTTGGTTCCGCAGGGCCCAATTTTGGGGGAGGGCAAGGAGGAGGCTTCGGAGGGGGTTTCGACTTTAGAAATGTGAACGTGGATTTTAGCGGAGGCGGTTTTGGAGATATTTTTGACAGTTTTTTTGGAGGTGGCGCTCGAGGGAAGAAAAAAGGCCCCACCAAAGGGTCAGATATCGAAATGGTCCTTCAGATCAGCTTTGAAGAAGCTATTTTTGGGGTCACCAAAGAAATCGAATTGTCCATTTATGAAACGTGCGGCCGATGTAAAGGGAATGGGGCAGAGCCTGGAACAGAACTGAAAACCTGTGACACTTGTACAGGAACAGGTCAACAAATTCATCTTCAGCGCACCCCTTTTGGCCAGATTCAAACCGCTTCGGTATGCCAAAATTGCGAAGGGGCAGGACGAATCCCTGAAAAAAAGTGTCAAACGTGCAAGGGAGAAGGACGGGTGCTAGAAAATGTTACTCTAAAGGCAAAAATCCCAGCAGGAATTCACGATCAGGCCGTGCTCCGACTTTCGGGAAAAGGAGAAGCGGGTCAAATGGGCGGGACCCATGGAGATCTTTTTTTACACCTCAGCGTGAGGGGCAGCCAAGAATTTGAGCGGATAAAAGAAGATATTTACAGCACCCAAACCCTCCATGTCCTTCAGGCCATCATGGGAGACGAAATCAAAGTGAAGACAGTTCACGGCGAAGCTGAATTGATCATTCCTGCGGCCACACAGAGTGGAGCAATGCTGAAAATTAAAAACCAAGGGGTTCCCCGAGTCGGCACTTCCAGTCGAGGGGATCATTATGTTAAGATTATCGTAGAAATCCCAAAAAAGCTTACGGGGAAAGAAAGAGAGCTTTATAAAGAATTGATTGAAATTTCTGGATTGAATATCAAACCCCAAAACCGAGGACTATTCGGTTGATGACCACTCGGTGTGTGTCGAGTTAATCGTTACAAAAAATGATGAAAAAAAAATATGGCCCCCCTGAAGCCTCGGCAGCTCCCAAATATCTTGCAGTTTTTATTGCTCTGGTGCTTGCTTTTATGGTGGGCTGGAACGCAGGTTTAAATCATACCGAAGAAGTTAATGGGGCGGCTGAAGTGAATAAAGTGAATCTCCCAGATGGCACGAAGGAAACCGTCAATATGGGCGTATTTTGGGACACCTGGAATATTTTGAGCAGTGATTATGTTGACCCCCATAAACTACAAACCGAACAAATGATTTATGGCGCAGTCAAAGGAATGGTGGCCGCTTTGGAAGACCCTTATACCGTCTTCATGACTCCGAAAGAAAACCGAGAATTCCAGGATATTCTGGAAGGTCACTTGGAAGGCATTGGCGCAGAATTGACGCTTCGAGAAGGCATGTTAATGGTCATTTCTCCCTTGAAAGGGTCTCCTGCTCAAAAAGCCGGACTTCAACCCGAAGATGTGATTTATATGATCAACGATGAAACCACCGAGTCCATGTCTTTGGAAGAAGCCGTCATGAAAATTAGAGGCGAAAAAGGTAGCGAGGTAAAATTGGGAATTCTTCGAAAGGGCGCTTCTGACCCCATTGAAATGAGCATAGTGAGGGGAGACATCAACGTGAACAGTGTGGAATGGGAAATGAAAGACGGAATCGCCCTTCTCACGATCAATCAATTTGGTGACACTACCAAAGTCGAATTTAGCAAAGCGGTGAGTGAAATCTTAACTCAAAAGGCCAAAGGAGTTGTTTTAGATTTACGCTTCAATGGCGGCGGGTATTTGGATGGGGCAGTAGACATTGTTTCTGAATTTTTAGAAAAGGACAAAGTGGTGACCATCAAAAAAAGAAATCCAGAAAAGGATGAAACGATTTTTGCCAACGGGCAAGCAAGGATGTTGAATGTGCCTTTGGTGGTTTTGATCAATAAAGGCAGTGCTTCCGCCTCAGAAATCGTGGCTGGAGCCATTCAGGATCATAAAAGGGGAACCCTGGTGGGAGAACAGAGTTTTGGTAAAGGCACCGTTCAGGAGGTTGATAACCTTGTGGGAGGGGCAAGTTTACGCATAACGATTGCAAAATGGTTCACTCCCAATGATCAAAATATCACGGAGACTGGAATCACCCCTGATGTAGCCGTGGAACGGACGCCAGAAGATTTTGATGCCGGCAAAGACCCTCAACTTGAGAAGGCGTTGGAGATTTTGAAAACAAAAGAAGGCTGAGACTTGGTTCAGAATTCAGCCGTATCCCCTTCTTTAAGTTTATATTTTTCAGCATAGCCCGCATTCACTTCCAAGATGTATTGAGTGGGAAAAGGGGAGGTATAGGTGGGGCATTGTTCTGCCTCTTTTTCTGTACAAGGTGGAATATTTTTTTCGATATGGTTGATAGTTTTATCGGGACTGATGAAGATCATGTCGAGGGGGATGAGCATATTTTTCATCCAAAAATTTGGAGCAATTCCGGTTTGGTAAACAAAGAGCATGCCTTTATCTTCACTCAAGCTTTCTCGATTCATCAAACCCAATTCTTGTTCCGCCTTTTCATCAGCAATTTCGACTTTGAGGGTTTGAGCATTGATTTTCAATTGAACGAAAGAGTCATTTCTGAAAAAGAGGTAAAGGATGAAGGTGAGGATGACAATGAAGACGAAGAGGATGAGTTTTTTCATGGCATTGAATTAGGAAGTTTTTAACATGAACAAAATACCATCTTTTTCATCCATGGGAATAGTCAATTGATCAAAACCTTCTAAATTTTTAATGCTTTCTGAAAAGGATTTTGTTTTTTCCTGAAAGGCTAGCATGTCATCAAAAATTAGGACAGCTTGGGGACTCAGTCGGTCTTTGACCAGGTTCCAGAAGTCCAGATAAGAAGCTTTTTGGCCATCTACAAAGACAAAATCGAATGAGAGGGGGTTTTGCATTTGGGGAATCACTTCTCGCGCGTCCCCAAAATTAAAGGTCACATAAGCCTCTAAGCCGACTTCTTTTAAGTTTTTTTGGGCTTCGGCAAAGGTGGGGGCGCTGTGATCGACGGTGTGAATCATGGCGCCAACTTGAGAAGCGGCTTCGGCCATCCAGATTGTGGAATAGCCATTGGCACAGCCAATTTCGAGGATAGTTTTAGGCTTTTTGATCTTGATCATCATGTTCAAAAATTGCCCCACTTCATCGGTGACATTGGGAATGTTGTTTTGGAGGCCGTATTGCTTGAGGACGTGGAGATAAGTTTTAAGGGAGGGGTTCATGATTAGAAATTTAATCTTCAATAGGATTTTATCCTAGTGCCATAAAATATAATATATAAAAAAATAATTGGTATTATTTTAATAAAATGCTATATTTTGTTTACAGTAATTATAAATAATGTATAGGAAATTTAAAATTAACTATATATATAAATTATGCATCCTATAAGTTGGCAACAATTTGGCCTAAAAAAGGACCCCTATGACACCCTCCCTTTGGTTGAAGGAGGTGATATCCCTATTGAAGATGCCTTTGTGGGGAGAATGGAGGAAAGGAAATTTTTGGATGCCTTATTTGAATCAGAAAATCGAGTTTGTTTAACGATTATTGGAGACGTGGGGGTGGGCAAAACAAGTTTGGCAAACTTCCAAAAATTGATCTGGAAATATAATAAGCCTAAATTGCTCTTTTCTTTTCGGCGTGAAATTGAAGCCACTGATACCTTGCTCAATAAAACAAATTTCTTAATTGAAATCATTGGCTCTACCCTGAGGGAGATTAGACTAATTGATCCCGATTTACTTAAAAATGATTTATTACGTAAATTGAATCAAATTGTTGACATCACTCAATCCGCTTCTATCTCAGCCTCTGTAGGCGGCTCAGCTTATGGATTCGAAGGCAATTTAGGGTTGGGGAAAAGTGGATCAAATCAAGCTCCTATAAAACTTGCAACCACAACTTTGGAAGGCTATTTTTTTGAATTGGTGAATTTCATCAAAGAAAATCCAATTTTAGGCCTTAAATACTCGGGCCTCATCATTCACGTCAATAATTTTGATGTGGTTTTGACCGACCCTTCAAACAAGAAGAAGGTTATCTATTTTTTTAATGAAATGAGAGACCTCCTTCAAACCCCAGATGTCTACTTTCTTTTCCTGGGTCCAAAGCACTTTTTTAGAGATATTATTAGCGCAGAAAAAAGAGTGAAGAGCATTTTTTTTCAAACACCCCTAAAAATAAACCCGCTGAGTAAAACTGAAATTATCGAAGCCTTTAATGAACGCATGGAATTACTGAGGTCAGACAATGTTAAAGATTATATTAAGCCTATTGCTGACGAAGTGGTGTATAGATTATACGATTTATATGAAGGAGATATAAGATCTATCATGACTGGGATACGTGATATTTTAGGGCAACATTCTGAAAAATTGACCCAACCCCTCAATGTATCTGATGCCATGCTGCTTCTTGGAAAAGAGAGATGGGACAGAATTGAACAAGGGATTAAATTAACGCCCGAACAAAAAAGAGTGCTTCAATTTTTAATTGAGAGTGATGGATATATAAGTCAAAAAGATGTGGCCAAGGTCCTAAAAATTGCTCAATCTAACCTATCCGGATATTATTTTAAACCATTGAAAGAAGCGGGAATCATTGAAGAGAAGAAACGTGATGGCAATGAGATATTTTGGGGACTATCCACCGACTATGTACCCCTTAAATGGCTATCTGAAGAACAAAAATTAGGAACAAGAACTTTAAAAGTAATGGTAGATCAAATGTCACTTTTTGAAGAATAATGTTTCTTGTTGAGTTATTACTTCAACAACTTATTCAACTCCTCCTTGAATTCATCCACATCTTTAAAACTGCGGTAGACGGAGGCAAAACGGATGTAGGCAATGTGGTCGAGTTTTTTGAGAGCTTCGGCCAAATCATTGCCAATGGTCTGGCTGGCCACGGTTTTTTTGTTCGATGACCACTTGTCTTCCAGTTCATTCACCATTTCATCGATCTGATCCTTGGTCACAGGACGCTTGCCACAAGCCACCCAAATCCCCCGCTCGAGCTTGTCTCGGCTGTAAATTTCATATGTTCCATCTTTTTTCTTCACCATCAAATTGCCCACCGCCGAGCGTTCAAACGTCGTGAACCGGTTCTCACACTTTTCACACTCCCGACGCCGACGGATCACCCTCCCCCCCTCTGAAACCCGGGAATCCACGACTTTCGTATCCGATGCTTTACATTTAGGGCAGTTCATAATTTTAATTTCCTATTTTTAATTAAACCCTATTTTTCCCCTTTTTTTGGAGGGGCCAGGGGAGGCCTCTTAGCCTCTCTGGATTAAAGCGAGTCATAAATGGCCAAAGCAAAGGAATCCGTCATTCCCGCAATATAATCTTTGATCACCACGTGCTTCTCAGCTGAATCAAGGCGTTTTTGGTATTTGGGAGGAAGTCTTTTTTCGTCAGCATAAAAGGATTGAAAAAGTTTTATGATGACCACTTTTCCATGCTCATTATACTTCATGACTTCCGGAGCGTTGTAAAAATTTTGATAGAGGTAATCTTTCAATTCAGCCCCCATTTTAAGAGCAGCATCAGAAAATTGAGCCAATTGATCGGGACATTCGTAAATTTGTTGGAGCGTCGTGATTTTATTTTTCTTCAAGGTTTCTTCCGTCGCTTGAGCCAAGTCATTTACCAGATAAGACATGATCGAACCCACTAAGTGATGCCGATGGACCTCTAAAGAATCAGCATGGGGAAGATTTTTGGTCGTGTACTGAGAGATTTCCAACTTCATCAACCCTTCAATGGTGATGATTCCTGATCGCAACCCATCATCGATGTCGTGACTTTGATAAGCAATTTCATCGGCGATATTGACCACTTGCGCCTCGAGAGAGGGCATAAAATGATCAAAAGCTTCGGGGCGATCGTAACGAGTGCGGTGCTTGAGGAGGCCGTCTAAAACTTCAAAACTTAAATTTAAACCTTTGTATTGATTTGATTTTTGCTCCAATTCATCCACCACTCGAAAACTTTGCTCGTTGTGCTCAAAACGGGAGCCATATTGTTCCATCATCTCATTCATGGCCTCTTGACCGGCATGACCAAAGGGAGTGTGCCCTAAGTCGTGAGCCAAGCCAATTGCTTCTGCCAAATCTTGGTTTAAATTGAGCATGCGGGCGATATCTCTACCAAATTGAGCTACCTCCATGCTGTGAGTGAGGCGGGAGCGGTAGTGATCTCCATAACCCGCAATAAACACCTGTGTCTTGCCGTTGAGCCTTCTGAAGGCCTTAGAATGAATGACCCGATCACGGTCTCGCTGAAAACAGGTCCGGAAGGCATCTTCGGCTTCATCGAATTTGCGCCCCCGGCTTTGAGCACTTTTGACTGCATATGAGGCAAGGAGGCCTTCCTCCTGTGATTCTAAATCTTTTCTGTTGATCATCAACTTACCAGTTACAAGGTATAAACTTACCAGTAGTTATTGCGGGTTAAATTATACAATAAGTTGGGGTAAATAATTGACAGAGGGTTTTATAGAATAGATTTGATGAATGTTGGTTCTCATATCTGAAGATGTATTGAGCCAGATAGAGGGTTCTGTATTTCTTTTTGATTCCATGATGAATGGTTCTTAAGATTCCTTTGATGTCTCCCCAGATCTGTTCGATGGTGTTGGAATGAATGAGCCCCTCCCTAGCAAACTCTCCCTTAGAATGATTGGTAGTTTGATGATGATATTCAATCCCTGTGATGGAGTAGGTTATCCTTGAATCGGTGAAGAATTGGGAAGCTTTTTTAACATGGTCTCTGATATGAGGATAAAGGGTCTTTTCCTGAACATTGGGAATCACCATCAGTCTGAGCTTCCTTCGCCCCCTTTGAACGATTCCCATGATAATGTCCTGATTCTTTTTCTTCCCGAACCAGGCTTCATCCGCTTCCACCATTCCTTCCAGATAATCCTCACTCAGCCCCTGACTCATCATCTTCCTCATCTTCATGAGCATCTTCCAGGCGGTCAGATGACTGATTCCCAGGTTTCTTCCTAGTTCTGCTGCAGAGATACCTCCTGTGGAAGTGCTCCAGAAGATGATGGCAAGCATCCAGTGGGAGAGGGAAACCTTAGACCTGTAGTAAATGGTTCCATAAAGTTCTGTGAAGGTTTTATAGCAATGCTGACAACGGTAGGTTCTTACTCCTCTTTGATCTGTATGATGGAGCTCAGGATGAGTTATTACTCGACACTTGGGACAACATTTACGAAAGCGAGCAGTGAGTTTTCTGAGAATAAGTATTGCAGAACCCGGATGACTTATTAATCTGCGCATCAATTTATGGTACTTTGGCATGGGGAATGTGTTATGGACTAAAGGTTTTAGACAACCTCTATCTTACATTCCCCAACTTATTGTTAAAGATAACCGTTATTGCGTGAATAACTTCAAACCGATAAGTAAAAGCTAGAAAGCTCCACATAAATACGTTAACATAAGCCTAAAGATACATCAATTGACCGTTATGCAGAAGTCAAACCCCTTGGAATTCCGGAGACAAGCCTTACATGTGCTTTATGGACTCATGCTCATTTTTTTACATGCGAATGGATTTTTGACGAATCCTATTTTATTGGGAATGATCCTCGGAGGAGGAGCTATTTCTCTAATGATTAAAAAACAAAAACTTTCTTTAGTGGGAAAAGTATTGAGTTTTTTTGAAAGAGAACATCATATGGAAGCCTTTCCCGGAAGAGGACCTTTGTTTTTTACCTTAGGCGCTTATTTGAGTTTGATTTTATTTGAAACGCCCGTCGCCTATGCGGGCATCATGATTTTAACTTTTGGGGATGCTTTCTCTAATATTATTGGGCGACATTTTGGCAAGATTAAAACGAAATTAAACCCGGAGAAGTGCATCGAAGGAAACCTGGCAGGTATTTTGATTGCCGCTCCCTTTGCTTACTATTTTTTCCCTAATGTCTGGGCCGTTTTGGCTGCAGCTACAGTGGGAATGTTTTTAGAGATTCCCAACATCCAACTTTTTGGCTTTGAAATTGACGACAATCTTTTGATCCCTTTAGGAGCGAGCTTTACCTTGACCTTATTTGCTTAATTTTTTAGGGCCACACCATGGTGTGGCCCTAAAAAATTAATACCTACCAAATGGATATGAAAAACAAAGAATTGGGGCACCAAGGGGAAGAAATTGTGGAGGATTATTTGATTAAAAAAGGCTATTTGATCTTAGAAAATAATTACCTGAAACGGGTGGGAGAAATTGATTTGATTGTTTTTGATCCCAAAAAGGAAGAGCTTGTTTTTGTGGAAGTCAAAACGAGAAGGACCTCAACCTTTGGCTATCCAGAAGAAGCGGTCACGCTCAAGAAATTGGGCAAAATAGAAAAAACAGCCTTAAATTGGCTCAAGGAGAATGGAAAGTTAGACCACCCGTGGCGGATTGACATCGTCGCTTTAGAGCTAGAGAAGGGAGAGAAAATCACCCATTTTGAGAATGTGACGATTTAATTACTGAAGGCGAGATTCGCGAATCTCGCCTTCAGTTAGAATTCGATTAAAAATAAATTTCGTTATTCCAATCTCCCAATTTCCACCCAATCTTCCTGAGAAATAGAGCTCATTGCGGGATCTTTAAAGGCTTCAATCTTAGCAGGATCGGCATAAAACTTCCCAGGATTAACGACCCGAGCCAGATAGGTGAATGTTTTTGTGGCATCGAAAGCCTTTGAATCATCAGGCTCTTCCATCGCTACAAGGACATCGGGGGAATCGATGAATTCATCGGTATAAGGACGTCCCGGAAGGACAGGATACCAGACAAAATTGATTTCTTGCCCGTCAATTTGATAAGGGTAATCCTGCACGCCTTCAGTGTCGAACATGGAATACGTCTGAGCCGAAGTGATGGGTATTAGACCACTTGGCAAGATATCGGTGATTCTGAAGACAGATCCTTTTTTATTATTCTGCGAAGAAACGGTGAGGGCAATCTTGACAATATCCCCTTCGCTGAATTGATTCATTTCTTTTCCTTGAACAGAATAATTCCTTTTTAGAATGAGATTCTCACTGTTTTTTAGATCTGAAGCCTTTGTCTGGTTGGAATAACGAGCGATCGCTGCTAATTGCCCCTCTAAAACTGTTGCCTTAAAGCTGTCGGTGGAAAGGAGCAAAGTGGGATGAGAAGATCCATTTTCGAGCGTCACTGTTTCAGTCTTTCCATTTTTGCTGAGCTGAAATTTAACGGGCTGACTTTCGGCATATTTCAAACGATTTTTGAGATAACCAAGTTCGTACAGCCCTAAATACTGATCGGGAGCCTGAATTTTGAGGGCTTGATTCCAAATTTTTGTCGCCTCATCGTCATTTAGAGCAGCGGCTAAAACGGCGGCCAAAGCTTTTAAATCGGTCGTTTCAGGTCGACTTTCATAGTCCTGAACCCAGGCTTGAAATAGTTGTCTAGCGTCTTCCTTTGAACCTAAGGCCTCAAAAGCCAAGGCAAGATAAAGCTTTTCTTTGAAAAGGAGGGTAGATTCATTTTGAATTGATTTCAGGCTGGTCAAAACGGGCTCTTTTAGAGCTGCCAAACCTGCGAGAGACAAAGCGATTTCATTGAGGTTGGACTCTTTATTCTGATAAATGGCATTCAAATAATCTTTTAAATTCTTTGCATTGAATCGCTCGGGGTGACGGTCCATCAATAAGGTTAAAACTGTAAGTTCTAAGTCTGGGTCAGCATAGGGGAGAAGTTTTAACCCTCCATTGGAATCTTGGTAAATGAGAGGCTCAAAATTGTTGCGAGGAGGGAGTTGTTCTTGGAAGTAGAATTGAAAGAGTTCTTGGGCACCCAACTGAGAAAGGCGTTGATCCAAACGGTCACCTTCATTGTAATAAAGGGCTTTCAAGGCTGAATAATAAAGCCCTCGACCCCCATCCACAAAACTGAGTTCTGTAGGACCATTTTTGGCCAATTTTAAGGGTGTTTGAGAATCGACTTGAGGAATGAATTCAAGATTATTTTTATTCAAGCGTGAACCCACCACGTCCAAAGGTTTTTGGAGGGTATCTTTCAGTGAGCCAGAATTAGCCTCTAAAAGAACTTCGTGATGGCCCAAAGTGAGCTTGGGTAAGGGAAAATAAGACCCTTTAAACGCCTGGCCCTGAACGTCTTTGGCCTCCAAGCCCAGGGATTTAGAAGAAAGCTTGAAATCAACTCGATCCCCCTCTTTTAGGGCGTCGCCATAGGCTCTCAATTTAAGCATGGGCTCATCTTGGGCTGAATACTCTTGATTCATGATGAGGTCCGCAAAAAGAGGGAGACCGACCGGCACCGACCCTACCCCCATGCCCGCCTGAAGATTTTTGGGATCAATGGCTTTAGCCGTCACGCGCCAAGAGGTGATATTGTCAGGAAGTTGGAAAGTCACCTTTCCCCACCCCTTAGCATTGGTTTTAACGGTTTCAAACAAAGCGTTGTCTTCAAAGTCATTCCGGATCCCATCGCCGCCTTTATCGTTATGCACATAAAAATCATTGGCAAAATAGGTATGCTGATTTTCCACTTGAAAATTGTAAACCATCACTGGCGCTTTGACCTCACGAATGGACTGAATTTGAACCCATTGTTCGTCTTTATTGAGGAA
>CAZNDI010000013.1:0-16511 GCA_964571805.1 uncultured Candidatus Peribacteria bacterium | reverse complement strand
GGTGGAATTGTGTAGGGAATTAAAATCCAAAACGCCCTAAAATTACTACGCTACCGTTGGAAAGATTAATACCATATAGTAAAATTTAAAAAGTGTCAATCAACTGTCGAACGATGTCCCCGGTTTTCTTTAAGCTAGCTGCCGATTTGACTTTAACCTAGGGATAAAGTCCACCTTTGCTTCCTGACGTAGGAATTTAAAGAAAGCCTTATTGTCATTGCCCCGGTCCACCACCCAGACCCCTTTTTGATCGAGTTTCTCAGAGACTTCACTCACAATTCTTCTGCGAATCTGTTTGGTCGTGAACTTTCCACCGTCATGCATTTGGAATTTGGTTAAAAATCCATTGATTCCCACTCCATGAAGTATAAATCCCATAGCCACTTTCCGCTGACTCCCATCAAAAACTGTGGAGGCATGTGTTTCGAGAGAGGGGTCACTGTGATTCGCGTCGAACTACTGTGATTCGGCAAGGGGTCATGACCCCTTGTTGCGCTTATTGCGCTTTGCATTTTGTATTTGATCAATTCTTGTCTCCCCCCTTCTTTTCCCCTACAATAACCTCATGAAAAAAGAGCTCATCCTCCTCAAAGTACTCCAAATCCTCGTGGACGCCCTCCTCATTTTAGGAGCCTTTGTCTTGGCCTATTTTTTAAGAATAGGATTTTTCTTCTCCACCGACTACTCCTTTCAAAATCACATCCTCATTGCCGCGGCAACCGTCCCGATCACCATCGGATTCATGTTCTTTATCCGAGCCTATAAATTCACCCAACAAATCAATAGCTTCAGACATTTTCAACGCCTAGCCTTCGTAGCCGTAGAAGCCATCTTCATCTTCATGGTCTTGTACTACTTCACCTATCGAGAATTTTTTTCTCGGATGATCTTGGTATACGCCTTCTTCCTCATCTTAACCCTCACCTTTCTCTGGCATCTCATTTTTCGAAGCCTCCTAAAAAGAGCCTTTGACAAGGGAATAGGAATTTATCGAACCCTCATCATAGGAGCCAATCGCCCTGCTGAAGCCATCATTAAAATGCTTGTAGAAAAAAAACCTCACATCAAGCCCGTCGCCATCATCAATGCCCACGGAGGCTCTAAAAAGGAAGTATATGGTGTTCCTGTCGCCGGAAAAATGAACAGCTTTGAAAAAATCATTGAGGAATACAAAATAGACATCATCCTCCAAGTCGACCATTTAGAACAGAGTTTAAACATCATCAATTACGCCTTGTCCCACAACTTAAAATACCTGATGCCCCCAGAACTATTAGGCATTTTTCAAGGCAATCAGATGATCGAAGAAATAGAAGGCATGCCCTTTTTGAAAGTTGAAAAAGAAAAGAAATGGTGGCACTCCATCTGGTAACCCTCGAGCGGTAAGCGAAAAGCTGAAAATGCAATTGCTTACCACTTACCGCTTACCACTTACCGCTTAAGTTATGAAATGTATCATTCTCGCCGGAGGGTTCGCCACGCGCCTCTGGCCTCTCACCGAAAATAAAGCCAAACCCTTGCTTCACCTCAAGGACAAACCCCTGATTTCACATATTGTGGAAGCCTTGCCGAATGATTTAGAGATCATCATTTCGACCAATGCGGTTTTCGAAGCCGATTTTGTGACATGGCGGATGAATTTTCCAAATAAAAAAATTATCATCTTTGTGGAAGATTCTGGCGCAGATGAATCCAAAAAAGGGGCCCTGGGAGCTACAGCCATGGTCATTGAGGACCTAAAGATACAAGAAGATTTGATGCTTTTGGCAGGAGACAACTACTTTGGATTCAAAGTGGAGGACTTACTGGCCCGATTCAAACAAAATCCCCTCTTGGCTGCCTATAACATTGGAGACCTAAAACAAGCCAGTAAATTTGGAGTCGTCATCGAAAAAGACGGCAAAGCCATTGAATTTCAAGAAAAACCCGAACATCCCAAAAGCACCCTAGTCAGCACCGGCTGCTTTATTTTCCCTCAAAAAAATCTCAAAGACATCATCGACTACGCCAAAGAAAAAAATGACGATTTAGGGGGCGTCTTTGAATACCTCACTCAAAAAGGGGAAGAAATTGACGTCTTTAAATTTCAGGAAGCTTGGGTGGACATTGGATCCTATGAAGCCTATTTAAAAGCCAATATCGACCTTTTAAACAAAGCAGTCATCGAAAAAGAAGGAGTCCTGAAAGAAGGTGAAAATGAATTGAGCGGCGGAGTCTATTTAGGCAAAGGAGTGGAAGTTAAAAACTCTGTCATCGAAAGCTCCGTCATCTTAGATGGCTCTAAAATTGACAACTGCGTCATCCGACATTGCGTGATCGACGAGGGAAGCGAACTCAAAAACCTAGATCTAAGCCACAAAATGATCCGCGCAGGGAGTAAAATTGAGAAATAGCTTGATCTGAGAAAGTAAATTGCAAAAAAACCAAGCTTCCGCTAGAATCTCAAAGCCTAAACTCAACTTAAGAATTACTCTAAGGAGTATATCTTAACCCTTAATCATTAATTGCAAAGTAAATGAAACGCTTTAAAGGACTCATCGCCATCCTTATTGGAACACTTTTGATCGGCTTGGTTGCCATGCCTGGCTCATTAAAAGCCCAGCTTCCCGAAAATTCGGTAACAGATTGGATGAAAAAGCAAAAAGTAGTTCTAGGACTCGATTTGCAAGGAGGAACGCAACTTGATTACCGCATTGATCTCAGTTCTGTTGAGAAAAGGAATAAAGACGAAGACCCCGCCAACGATTTAGCCGTAAATGACGTGGTGGAAGGCGTGAGGCACACCATCGAAAAACGTGTGGATGGACTGGGAGTCGCTGAGCCCAATATTTACACCTCAGATGTGGCAGGAGAAAAACATATCATTGTAGAATTAGCAGGAATTAAGAATGTAGATGAAGCTAAGGCCATCGTGGGTAAAACCATCCAACTTGAATTTAAAGAGGCAAAAACTGAAGAAGACCCCGAATTACTTCAAAAAGTTGAAGTAGAGGCCAATGCACAAATAGCAGTCGCCCTAAAAAACCCAGAAAACTTCAAAACCTTAGGAGAATCGATCAAGACCTCTGACGGAAAAGTCAGCTACACCGAAAAGAAAGAAGTTTTTGCCTCCGATGCCTCCGAGGAGCTGAAAACTGCCTTATCCAGCCTAGAATTGGGGCAAGTGAATAAAACTTTGGTGAATAGCTCTGGAGAATTCAATGTCACCGCCGATGGCCAACTTTCAGAGAAAAAGGGATTCTTAATTGTAAAACTTGAGGGTAAGGAAATTCGTGAAAATACTAAAACGACTGGAGAAGACAAAGTGACGGCCAGTCATATTTTAATCTCGTATAAAGGAGCGCAAGGCGTCACTGAAAAAACCACTCGAACGAAAGAAGAAGCCAAAGCCAAAGCTCAAGAAATTTTGACTCAGTTGAAAGCCGACCCCAGTAAGTTTGCAGACCTAGCCAAAACCTACTCAGACGACGCTTCAAATTTTGATAAAGGTGGCGATTTAGGATCTTTCGGTAAAGGCGCCATGGTCCCCCCTTTTGAAGCTGCAGCGTTTGCCCTTGAACCTGGAAAACTATCAGACCTTGTGGAAACTGATTTTGGCTTCCACATCATCAAAGTTTCAGACAAACAAGTAGCCACCCAAGAAAAAGTGATGGAAGATTACTACACCTATAGCGAAATCTTTTACGATGCCACGCCTGATCCCTGGAAATCGACAGGCTTAGATGGATCTAAATTTAAATATGCAACGGTGGTTTACAATCAAATTGGATCCCCAGAAGTGAGCATTCAATTCGATGCAGAGGGAGCTAAAATGTTTGAAGCCTTAACCGAAAGACTAAAAGGCAAAAGCATGGCCATCTTTGTAGGAGGAGAAATGATTTCTGCCCCTACTGTGAATGAAAAAATTAGCGGGGGGAATGCGGTGATCACAGGGAGCAGAACCTTACAAGAAGCCTTAAACTTAGCAAAAGACTTGAACACAGGTGCCATCGATGCCCCCATCATTTTGAGTGGACAATACACCATCAGTGCGTCTTTGGGAGAAAATGCCCTCAGCCTTTCTTTGAATGCCGCCATGGTTGGTCTCATTGCGGTGGCCGTCTTCATGATCCTTTATTACCGCTTGATGGGATTCTTTTCCGTCCTCGCTTTGAGCATTTATACCGTGATCATGTTGTTCATCATCAAAACCACAGGCATCGTGATGAGCTTGGCCGGGATAGCTGGTTTGATTCTTTCGATCGGAATGGCGGTGGATGCCAACATTCTTATTTTTGAACGCACCAAAGAAGAGCTAAAATCGGGCATGTCTTACCACACAGCTATCGCCACAGGTTTTGATCGAGCCTGGTCTTCCATTCGTGACTCCAACATGTCGTCGATGATCACCTGTGCCATTTTGTATTTCTTTGGGAATTCTATCATTCGAGGTTTCGCCCTCATGCTGGCCATTGGTATCATCATCTCTATGTTCACTGCCATCAATGTGACTCGCTCTTTTCTACAGACTTTGAATGGAACAAAGGCTGCACAAAGTAAATTTTTGATGGGGGCTGGGAAATAAGAATGTTGTGCAAACGCACGTTGAAAGTTGAAGGATTGATGTTGTATATCTTCTTCTCCTCTAATTACAATTCTGCCTTTAAAATCCTTCAACTGACATGAATGTCTCAGAAAAACATAAAAAAGAAATTGAAAAAAGGATTCCAAAAAAAGACCAACAGGCTTTTTTGGACACTGCCCTCGAAGACGCTCTGAATAAAGAAGGGAAAAAAACTTCTGAAAAAAGTGAGACGATTGAAATCTTCACCGATGGAGGCTCAAGAGGAAATCCAGGGCCTTCAGGAGGAGGGTTTGTGATTTTTAAAGGAGGGAAACTTGTAGACAAGGGGTCAGCCTATTTTGGAGAAAAAACCAACAACCAAGCTGAATATTTAGCCCTTCATTTAGCCCTTCGGGAGGCCCACGAAAAATTCAACACCTCCAAAATCCATTGCTTTTTAGATTCAAAGCTTGTGGTAGAACAGATGAAAGGAAATTTTAAGGTGAAAAGTGAAAATGTTAAACCCCTCTTTGAAGAGACCCGGCGCCTTATGGCTCAATTCAAAAGCTTTTCAATTCAGCACATCCCCCGAGAACAAAATAAATTGGCCGACCAAATGGCCAATGAAGCCATGGACCGCCGAGCTTAATTAGGAATGCTTCTCAATCAATTTGATCAGATCTTCTTTTTGATGAACCCCAACAAGCTGTTCCACCACTTCTCCATCCTTAAAGACCAATAAAGTGGGAATACTCATCACCCCATATTGACCGGCTATATCCTGATTGTCGTCCACGTTGAGTTTAGCAATCACCGCCTTGTCACCCATGTCTGCAGCCAATTCATCAATGATCGGTCCTTGAGTGAGACAAGGCCCACACCAGGTGGCCCAAAAATCGACCAAAACGGCCTTACCTTTGGCTTCGAGGACAGTGGCTTGAAAATTATTCTGAGTGACTTCTAGGACTGACATAGTTTTTTTATTAGTGAATACGGCACCCCTTTATCATAGATTAATTTGGGATAAAAACAAGATGATGAGGGCAAGAAATAAAAAATCCGACCCAATGAATAGGGTCGGATTTTTAGGATTTTCAAGAATGAAGCAAGCTTAACGAACTGCATCTTTAAGAGATTTACCAGCCTTGAAAGCAGGAACTTTCATTGCAGGAATCTTGATTTTTTCAGTAGGTTTTCTTGGGTTTACACCAGTACGAGCAGCACGGTGGCTCACACGGAAAGTTCCGAAACCAGTGATGGTTACATTTTTTCCTTTTTTGAGCTCTTTAGTGATAGAGTCAAGGACAGCTTCTAGAGCGTCTCCAGCAACTCGTTTGCTCACACCAACGCTAGCAGCGACAGCGTTAACTAGGTCTCCTTTAGTCATAATGATTAAATTAAAAAATAAATTCTGAGGCCAGTATAGGTGTTAAAAATAAGCGAATCAAGAGTTTTGGCTTTAAATAAGGGAAAAAAGTTAGTTGTAGAAATTTTTTGTACAAAAATAATGACTTATTTAAGCCATTATAAAAGAATTTGACTAAAAAAAATTTTCAAGGTAAAAAATATATTTTTACCGCTTTGATTGGCTTAAATAACTCACGTTACCACCTGACGCAACCATTGATTGATTTCTATGATTTATGAGCGATAAGCGGTTAGCGGCTAGCGGTAAGCGGTAAGCTAAACACAATTCAGTTGCAGCAGGCTAATCACTAACCGCTAGCCACTAACCACTTGTGAAGTAAGGTCATCGTTGAGAAAAAAGTAAGAGTGCGTCAGATGAGATAAATAAAGGTCGAATTTATTACATATAAGGATTGAAATGTTTGACACCATTAATAAAGAACCGTATATATGGACACAGTTTCACATTCCAAAATAAAAGCATTATGAACCATTTGATCATTGTAGAATCCCCTGCCAAAGCCAAAACTTTGAAAAAATTTTTGGGCGCCAAATATACCGTCAAAGCCTCGATGGGTCATATTCGAGATCTTCCTAAAAAAACTTTAGCCATCGACATAGAGCATGATTTTGAACCAGAATATGAAGTCACTCCAGATAAGAAAAAAATCGTGACGGAACTTAAAAAGGAAGCTAAAAAACCCGACACCATGGTCTGGCTGGCTTCAGATGAGGACCGCGAGGGAGAGAGCATTGCCTGGCATCTGGTTCACGCCTTGGGTTTAAAGAAAGAGAATTTTAAGCGAATCGCCTTTCATGAAATCACGAAACCAGCCGTGCTTAAAGCTCTAGAAAACCCGCGAAATATTGATATCAATTTGGTTCACGCTCAACAAGCCCGCCGAGTTTTAGATCGTTTGGTAGGATACAAGCTCTCCCCCCTTCTCTGGTCAAAAATAAGAATTGGCCTCAGTGCAGGACGCGTCCAGTCGGTCGCCGTTCGTTTGATTGTGGATAAAGAACGCGAAATTGAAGCCTTTAAAAGTGAAGAATACTGGAATATAGATGCGGACTTGAAGGCAAAGAAAGGCGACTTCAATGCAGAGCTTTCAAAAATAAAAGGGAAAAAGGCGGAAGTAAAAAACAAAAAAGAAGCGGATAAAATCGTGACAGAGCTCAATAAAGCGGATTACGTTGTAGAACAGATTGCAAAGAAACAAACCAAACGCCAACCTTCTGCTCCGTTCATCACTTCAACGTTGCAACAGGAAGCGAGTCGTAAATTGGGCTTTTCCGTCAAACAAACCATGGTCGTGGCTCAGCAGCTTTATGAAGGAGTAGAACACGGGAAGGAGCTTACCGGTTTGATCACCTACATGCGTACCGATTCGTTCAATTTGTCGAATGAATTTTTGAAAGAGGTGCCAAAGATTGTCACCAAAATGTTTGGGAAAGAATATGCCCTCCAAACACCAAGGATTTTCACAAAAAAAGCCAAAGGTGCTCAAGAAGCTCATGAAGCCATCCGCCCCACGGATTTAACTAAAACCCCTCAAGACCTAAAAGCTCATTTGGACCCTCAACAATATAGGCTATATAAATTGATTTGGGAACGAACCATTGCCTGTCAAATGGCCGAAGCAGAACTGGACATGACCACCGTCCACATCAAAGCGGGCGATTACCATCTAGTTGCCAAGGGTCAAATCATCCGCAAACCCGGTTTCATGAAAGTTTATGTCGAAGGAACAGACAATCCTGAAGAAGCCCTTTCGGACAAAGACAAGTTGTTGCCAGATCTAGTGGAGGGTGAAGTTTGCAAACTCAAAAAAGTGAACGCGGAGCAAAAGTTCACTCAACCCCCTGCCCGCTACACGGAAGCGAGTTTGGTCAAGAAGATGGAATCCGAAGGGATCGGTAGACCGTCGACTTATGCGCCCACAATTTCAACGATTGTGACCCGAGGCTACATTGAAAAGAAAGAAGATAAAAAGCTGTATCCGATGGAAATCGGGACCATTGTGAACGACTTTTTGGTCAAACATTTTTCGGACATCGTGGACTATCAATTCACGGCACAGATGGAAGAGAAGTTGGACGATATTGCCGAAGGTAAAGAGCAATGGCAACCCGTCATTAAAAAGTTCTACGAACCTTTTGAAGCCACTTTGGAACAAAAGAAAAAAGAAGTTCAGAAATCAGACATCATCAATGATAAAACGGATGAAAAATGTGACAAGTGTGGAGCCGACATGATGGTTAAATTGGGAAGAAATGGAAAATTTTTAAGTTGTAGCAAGTATCCTGAATGCAAAAATGCCCGCCCTCTGAAAGAAGATTTAGAAAAAGAAAAAGCCCTGCAAGAGCAATTTAAAGATGAAAAATGCGACAAGTGTGGCAGTCAAATGGTCGCTAAAAAAGGGAGGTTTGGTGATTTCTTGGCCTGCAGTGACTATCCTCAATGCAAGAGCACCCGACCTTTGGCCCATGCCCTTAAAGTGAAATGCCCCACTTGTGGGAGTAACCTAGTGGAAAAACGAACGAAGCGTGGAAAAGTTTTTTACGGCTGCACTGGCTATCCTAAATGCACCTTTGCCACGTGGAAAAAACCCGTCGACACGCCCTGCCCCGATTGCAAAGGCCTCCAAGTGGAACAGAAAAAAGGAGTGATCAAATGTGAAGGTTGTGGGAAGGAAACAGAGGTGGACGAAGAGGAATAGTAAGCTCGTAGGCGCACCCCATGGGGTGCGCGGGAAAATGAAAATTAATGTGTTAAAATGGAAGCAAATTCAAAAGCCACCAGAATGACAAAACCACTTCCCCACAAAATACACCTTGAAAAAGGAAAGAAAGGCTCAAAATTGGGCTTCTTCATTTTAACGTTGATCGTTCTGGGAATCATTGGAATCATTATATTTGGAGTCACCTTTATTTACCCCAGAATTCTGCCTCAATCCAATCTGGCTGAACATCTTCCTGCCGCAGAAACGGTGGGATATATTGAAATGGACGGCCTCAATCTTCCGACTAAATTAATGGCAGACGGGGGTCAGGAGAAATTCATTGGCTTTTTAAGTCAACTGGTCGAGTTTGAATTCCAACCGGCCGTGAAGGCTTTTGGCACAGGCAAGGTGGCTTATGTGCTTTTGGATGTTGAAGGTGAAGTCGATAAGCCAGTCCTCTTGATTCAGGCAAAATCAAAAGGAACAGCGATGAGCTATTTTAAAACCTTGTTGCTAGACAGCGAATCAGTAACCGAGTCAGAGGATGAAAATGCGATCTATTCATTTGAGCAAGGACAGCCCTACTCCTTTAAATTTTTGGACCGTTATGTGGCCATTTCCAACGACGAAAATCTTTTAGAACAATTGAAAAAAAACCCTGAAAAAAGCTTGAGCGCAGACCCCGACTATCAAAAATCCATCAACAATCTGCCTCGAAACAAGTGGCTTTCGGGTTATTTAAATGTCAAAAAAATATCTCTGGCCAAAAACGAGGGCACACGAAATCTTTTGGAGCCCTTAAAAGCGACGCTGCATAATTTTGCCTTTACCGTGAGGCAAGATGAAAAAGGATTTCAGCTCAATACTTTTTTGAATTTGGACAAAACCCTGCTTTCTTTGTCGGCAAAAAATCCTGAGGAGAAATTTTCCCACCAGTTGACGGATTATTTGCCCAGCGAAAATTTAGCCCTTTATGTGGGGGGACAAAACTTTGCTGAAGAATGGCTGAACACCCTTGAAACGCTTTCAAATTTCAATCCTTCGTATGGCCTCATTTTGGAAGGCTTGGTGAGAGGGCAAACCGATAAAATTTTTGGAACTGAAGTGAATTTAAGAAATGATCTCTATCCCCTTTTTGAGGGAGAATATGCTTTGGCTTTAGGAAAAACGGAGCAATCAAATGAAATTGAATTGGTCTTAGCCCATCAAGACAAAGCTTTTGTAGAAAAGAAAATGAGAAAAATGGCCCAAGGCTTTGAATCGATCGCAGCAAGTTTTGCTCCTAAAATCAGCGTGGTGACTTTGCCAGATGGATCAGAATCACGAGAATTGGTCCCCGACGACACCACCTTAAACAAGGTGACTGACAAAGTGGGTGACAATGAAGTGAATTGTACCGAGGTGGGATCAAAAACCGCCTTCTGCTACAGTGTGACCGATGAGGTGGTCGTCATGGCCAACAGCAAGGAATTGTTGGAAAAAAGTTTGAAAGCTAAAGGAACTTCGTCGCTCTCTGAAGGATCGGCCTTCAAAGAAACCACAGGCAATTTGAGCCAGATCAGCGATGAAATCACGTTCATGAATCTAGAGCGTCTCAACTCCTTATTAGCGGCCTATCCCTACGTTCAACTCCTTGAACCTCTGACCACCCAACTCGATTCTGCCAGCTGGGTAAAACAGTATTTTGATGACGGGGTGAGCACAGAGGGGTATGTGCTTTTGAAATAAAGATTTAAAAAAAGGTGGCCTCCCCGACGCGTACGCGTACGCGTACGCGGGGAGGCCGTGAGGGTTTCTCGGCCGGGGCGACTAAGGTGATTAGACTGCCGACGAGTCTATTCCTACGCGCCGCCAACCAAAACGCGACCCTCAAGAAGCACTTTATATTATAATTTATTTTTTGTCAAGTCCTCTTTCCTTGACCCTCTTTTTGATCTTGCTAGAATGTTTTAGCACTCTGATATTTTAAGTGCTAATGGGACCTCCCCCAACCCCTCCGAAGGAGGGTAGTAAAATAAAAGTAATCATAGTCCATCAATCAATCATGTGAATCATAGTTTAGACAATGTTTTTAATTCTTAATTTTAAGTAAAATGCAGATCAAACCGCTCAATGGTTATGTGGTGATCAAGCCCACTGAAGCCGAAGAAATGACCAAATCAGGCCTTTATATTCCTGATACGGCAAATAAAGAAAAGCCCAAACAAGGTGAAGTCGTGGCGATCTCTGCCACCAACATCAACGACCACGGCACCTCTCTGCCCATAGAAATGAAAGTGGGAGACAAAGTGCTTTACGGCCAATATTCCGGAGAAGATGTAAAAGTGGATGGCGTGGAATATAAAATTGTGGAAATGACTTCTGTCAGAGCAATTGTTGAGTAACGGATGGTGGACCGAATTGTGGACCGAATTGTGGACCGGATAGTGGAAATTGCAACTATCCGGCCCACAATACGGCCAACCATCCGTAAATTATTAAAGTATAACTAAACAACTATATGGCCAAACAACTACTACACGGCGATGAAGCCCGTCAAAAATTATTGGATGGGATTGAAAAATTAGCTCAAGCCGTTCGGGTGACCATGGGGCCCAAAGGACGAAATGCGCTGATTGATAAATCCTACGGTGCACCCACCATCACCAATGATGGCGTTTCGATTGCTCGAGAAATTGAACTGGAAGATAAATTTGAAAATATGGGCGCTCAATTGGTGAAAGAAGTTGCAAACAAAACCAATGATGTCGCAGGAGACGGAACCACCACAGCAACCGTTTTGGCTCATGCCATTATCAAAGAAGGGATGCACCACATCAAAAATAACAAGGTGAACCCCATGCTTTTAAAGAAGGGCATTGAGGAGGCGATTAAAATTGTGATCGATGAGTTGGATCAAATGAAAAAAGAAGTGACCACCAAAGAGGAAATGGCTCAAGTGGCTACAATTTCAGCTCAAAATGAAGAAGTCGGCGCTTTGATTGCAGGCGTTTTCGAAAAAGTGGGAGGTGATGGTGTGGTTCAAGTGGAAGAAGGTCAAACCATGGGACTCTCGATCGACATGGTGGAAGGCATGCAATTTGACAACGGCTATATTTCAGCCTACATGGTCACCGACCCTGCACGAATGGAAGCCGCTTATCAAGATGCCATGTTACTGATCACAGACAGCAAGATTTCGAGCATTCAAGAAATCCTGCCTTTGTTGGAATCAATGGCTCAGTCTGGAAAAAAGAATTTGGTGATCATTGCCGAGGACATTGAAGGTGACGCTTTAGCCACTTTGATCGTCAATAAACTCAAAGGAACCTTCAACACTCTCGCCATCAAGGCGCCTGGATTTGGAGACAGACGTAAAGCCATGCTTCAAGACATTGCCACGTTGACGGGAGGACGAGTGATTTCTTCGGAAGTCGGCTTAAAATTGGAAAATGCGACCATTGAAGATTTGGGAACCGCAAGAAAAGTCCTTTCCTCCAAAGACAACACAACCATTGTGGAAGGAAAGGGTAATCCAGAAGACATTCAAAATCGAGTCCTTCAAATCAAGGCCGAAATTGAAAGCAGCACCTCTGAGTTTGACAAAGAGAAATTGGCCGAACGCTTGGCCAAATTGACCGGAGGTGTGGCCGTCATCAAAGTGGGCGCCGCCACAGAAGTGGAATTGAAAGAAAAGAAACATCGCATTGAAGATGCCCTTTCTGCCACGCGAGCTGCCATGGAAGAAGGAATCGTGATCGGAGGAGGGGCCGCCATTTTGCAAGCGAGCTTAAAGATTGATCCTAAGAGCATGAAATCGGAGGAGGAACAATTGGGGGCTGAAATTGTGAAGAATGCCCTCTCTTACCCTCTCAATCAGATTGCCGAAAATGCAGGAACCGATGGAGCCAAGATTCGTGTCGCTTTGGAAGCCGCCTGGGGAACGAATAAGAATATGGGTTACGATGCAACCAGCGACATCAAACTCTCCGCCGAGGAACAATTGGTGGATATGTTTGCAGCCGGGATTATCGATCCTAAAAAAGTGACTCGTAATGCCTTGACCAACGCCGCCTCGGTAGCCGCGATGTTCTTGACCACAGAAACCGCCATCACCGACCTTCCTTCAAAAGACGAGCCCGCTATGCCAGGCATGGGGGGTATGGGCGGAATGGGAGGGGGTATGGGAATGCCGGGGATGGGGATGATGTAGTAAAAACTTTTAAAAGCCCTGCCAGCGATGGTAGGGTTTTCTTTAATTTGTTAAATAATAAATATAATTGGAATGAATAAAGAATTTGATCCATTGATCGACTGTCATTACGAAGAAAGAGTTATAGTTTTCCTAGATATACTAGGTTGGAAAGATTTGGTATTAAAATCGAAAAATGATTATAGACAGCGTCAAAGCATGACAATTATACTTAATGCCATTAGGAGTATGGGGGTTAATATTAAGTCTGGTGGATTGGGAGTGAATGGGAATTTTGAATTCTCACAATTTTCTGACAGTATAGTTTTCTCTTCCAGTGTGAATCAAGAGGCAGTTAAAATGTTAATTTTTCTTGTTAGCAATTTAACTCAGATGATATTAAATCAAGAATTTTTAATTCGAGGGGCAATAACAAAGGGTGAATTATTACATAAAGATTCAATTATTTTCGGCCCAGCATTAAATAAAGCATGCGATTTAGAATCAAAATTTTGCATTTATCCAAGGATAATGATTGATCCAGAGCAAATAGATTTTTTTTCTAATATTTTTAATGATAATGCGATTAGATTAATATTTGATATATGCGTAAATGAAGATGGTGATCAATTCCTTGATATTTTGAAACCTCATCCAGGAAAACACAAAGGCGCAGCCTTTAGCCTGGAGAATGCTTATAGAGTTATGTCTAAAATAATAGAAAGATATAATAATGGGATAAATGAAAATAAAATGGAGGAAAAAATAAAAATAAAAAACAATTGGTTTATAGACTATTATAATGAATCAGTAAATCGATATCCAGAGACTCAAGGATATGATGGTAAGCTTAAAAAACTACCCCATATTAAATAAAATTTTATTTTCTAGCTGGAGCGTTCTTGAAGATTGCTTCAGCCTATAAATTCTAAATTTAAAACCACTGAGATAGTCCACCAATCTGCTCTCGTCTTAATACCAATAAAATGAAGCAAATCACCCTCCAATCCCAATACCTCATTCCAAAACACAATAACCTTAACCAGATTAAAAAATCATGCTCCAGTTTAATTTTATAAGTAATTCTTATTTTTCGCTGATTTCCCGGCGTATTGGGGTCTGGGGTTTTTGAGCCCTGAAAGGGCCCCTTTGGGGCGGGTAAAAAGGTGAATAAAGGAAAAGAAGATGAGTCCGCTTCAAAAACCCCAGGAGCTTTTTTGGTTACTTTTTTGGCGATACAAAAAAGTAACAGCTCACTGGGAGAAGAGAAAAACGCCATCGCCGGTAGGCAGGAAATAGTTCACATCCTAATTACTTGATTCTTGAAAAGAAGGGTGGGAATAGATTCCTCCACTGCGTTCCACTTCGGTCGAAATGACAAAGAAGGGAGAAAATTAGAATCTGATATAATCAATTCAAGAAAACTAAGCCCATGAAAAACGTGAAAACATACAAAACCATCGACCAATACATCCAAACCTTCGAACCCCCCATCCAAAAACTCCTCGAAACCCTCCGAAAGACCATCCATCAAGCTGCCCCCCAAGCAGAAGAATGTATCAATTACGGCATCCCCACCTTCAAAATCAACGGAAACCTCGTCCATTTCGCCGCCTTCAAAAATCACATCGGCTTCTACCCCGCCCCCTCCGGCATCCTCGCCTTTCAAAAGGAGCTCTCAGCTTACAAAAGTGCCAAAGGTTCGGTCCAATTTCCTTTGAATGAAAAGTTACCCTTGGAATTGGTGAAGAAAATTGTCAAATTCCGAGTCAAAGAAAACCTAGAAAAGAAGAAGTAAAAAATTAATTTATCACCCTATGGCCCTAGAAATTGAACGAAAATATTTAGTTGATCACGCTAAATGGAATATTCTAAAAAAGCATGAAGGCGTGCTTGTTCGCCAGGGCTATATCTCCACAGATCCCCATAAAACCATTCGGGTCCGCTTGGTCAATGAGTTAGCCTATTTAACAATCAAAGGAATCACCGAAGGCATGACCCGCAAAGAATTTGAATACGAAATTCCTCGGTTGGATGCAGAAGAGCTATTGGAAAATTTTTCCACTTCCGAGCTATCCAAATTAAGATATGAAATCATTTATCAAGGAAAAAAGTGGGAAGTGGATGAATTTTTAGGTGACAATAAAGGGTTGATCGTGGCTGAAATTGAACTCGACTCCGAAGATGAAGAATTTGATTTACCAGAGTGGGTAGCAGAAGAGGTGACGGGTGAGGAAAAATATTACAATTCCAATTTAGCGCTGCATTCCTTTAAAAATTGGCTGAATTGAGGATTAATATTTAATTTTGTCAATTAGATTTCCGCCTTTTTTCCCCAGAATCTTCTACTATTAAACCCCAACTAAATAATATCTCCATGATCCTCGAGAGCATCGCCCCCCTCATTTCCCTTATCGTCCTAGAAGTCATTTTAGGCATCGACAACATCATTTTCATCTCAATCCTAGCCGCCAAACTTCCCGAAAAAGAAGGAAATAAATTACGTTATTGGGGAATAGGCTTAGCCATGATCATGCGACTAGTCCTATTGGGAGTCATAGCCTGGATCCTGAAACTCGAAATTTCCCTATTCACCGTTTTGGGCAATGAAATCAGTGGGAAAGATCTCATCTTAATTGCCGGTGGATTATTTTTGCTTTACAAAAGCACCACAGAGATTTTTGAAAAAACAGAAACCGAAGATGATGGAGGGCCAGAAATAAAGGGGAAAAGGACCTTTGGAAGATTGCTCATTGAAGCTCTACTTCTAGACATTATTTTCTCCATCGACTCCATCATCACCGCCGTAGGACTCGTGGAAGAACTCTGGATCATGTACACCGCCGTCATCGTTACCGTTTTCATCATGCTCGCCGCTTCCAAAAGCATCAGTAACTTCATCCACAAACACCCCTCTTTTAAAGTCCTCGCCCTCTGTTTTTTGATGATGATCGGAGTCTCTCTCCTGGCTGAAGGCTTTGGCTATGGCATACCTAAGGGCTATATTTACTTCTCGATGGCCTTCGCTTTCTTTGTGGATATTGTCCAAATTAGAGCTCTCAAGAAGAATACATAAATGATGATGAATTTATAGTAACCATAAAGCTTGACGATCTTTCAGCTTTATAGAAAAAAGGGACCTCATGACTGAGCGTCCCTCTTTTCTATTGAACCAAAGCAATCATTCACTGATGAGCTCCAATTCCTTACTGGCCGTATCAAAATAAGCGTCACCCGTAATCGCCGTGTCTTCTGTTAAGGGAGCCACAGACTCAACCGGAGGAACATTTGGATTAGGGTCCAGCACAGGAGGCACCTCTTCTTTGGGAGAACACCCGGCAAGAATCGTAACCAACGCCAAAAGGATGAATAATGAAGATAATTTTTTCATGATAAATGGAAATTAAGAATTATAGAATTAAAGACCGTTCACAAACGCATTCCAATCGGCCTGAAGAGATTTGATGATCTCCGCTCGCACCACTGTAGGATTAGGTTGATTTTTAGCGTCATAAAAAGCCACCTTAGCCTTCGAAACTTGAACCACAAAGGCAATCAACTGATCATCTGTCACCTTGCCCTGAGCATGAAGCTCCTCTGCTCGCTCCTCCGCATCATAGAAACGAGCCACAATGAGGTGAATCACTTTTTCCTTATATTCATCGGC
>CAZNDI010000012.1:0-17020 GCA_964571805.1 uncultured Candidatus Peribacteria bacterium | reverse complement strand
GAAAATTATCGTTCATTTTTTTGCTTCTTTTCCTTATTTTTACTAGCAGCCTGCACACAAAGTGAACAAACCATAGAGTCACCAGAAGTTGTAATACAAAAATTTCTTACAGAAAGACCTGAGGCCTCCAAGACTGAGGCGGTGATGAAAATGGAAGTGCAGGATCCGCTTACGAGTGGAAATTTTTCTGCCGATTATCTCATCAAGCAAAAAAGTGATGTGTCTGATGCAAAAAATCTTCAACAAGAAGGTTCATTTGAAGCGAAGATTAAGGTGAAACAACCTGAGTCGGGATTGGTGGAAATTAATGCCGAAGCTGAAATGAAGGTTTCGGGAGATGATGTTTATATTGGCTACAAGAAATTTGATATGAGAGGGGATTTTTTAGAAAATGATGGCCTGACTCAAGAGCAAGCCAAGCAAGTGAATCTCATCCTTTCAACCGTCATCAAACCCTATCTCAATGATGTTTTTCATGTTTCCTTCAAAGGCCTTCGCCCCCTGATTGATGCAGGTTTAAAAAATCTACAGATGGGAACAGAGATGAATTTTGACTTCAAAGCAGTGGAAAATTATCTCCGCCAAGGACTGAAGAAGGATTTTGCGAATTCAAAAGTAATTATTTTATCAAAGGACTTGGGTCTGGAAAAAATCAAGAATCTTTCCGGAAAGAGTGTCTCAACTTATCATTATGTTCTAGCCCTAGATTCCCAAGGCTTAGAACGATTCATTAAAGTCGTCAATGAGCACTTTCATTTCGTCCCTCCTGAAGAGTTGGAGAAACAACTTAAAATGGGCTTTGAATGGGAAGAGGGTCATTTAGAAATACGAGAGATCGTGGACATTGTGAATCTAGCCTTAAATATTGAAGTATGGATTGGTCAAAAAGATTATCAGCCCTATAAAACGGTGATCAATACAAATAATGAAAAACTACAACAGGTTCTGCAGCAAATAGAAGCCATTGATAAGACGAATGCGCTTGGCTCAGAAGCGAAAAAGTTTTTTGAGAAGGGAGAAATAATTTTTAACCTCACTTCGAATGCTGAGCCCATTGAGAGCTTTAAAGTCAAAAAACCCACGGAAAATGTCATTGATTATGGACCTTTTCTTGAAATAATGACAAAAGAAGCAATGAAACAAATGCCCAGTAAAAATGAACAATACTTTCAAAAACTAAATAGCTCTCATCAAAAAGGGGTCAATGATTATTATCATTATGATAGCCTTGCTTATAACAACATGGATTTAGTCACTAATTTTTTAGAAAATAAAGTAAGTATTTCTCCAAAAGCTGAAATTGAAGCTCTAGAAAAGGATCGCGTAGAAACAGTTTCTGGACTTAAGACACAGAGGGATAAATTAGTAAAGATGGAAGGATTGGAGGGAGATACGACCCTTCGAGAGGCATTTTTAGAAGACATAGATATTCGAATTAAAGATCTTGAAAATCAGTATAAAGAAATAAATGAGATTTGGCTTAAAATGTTAAACAAGCAAATCTCACAAGAAGAGGGTGAAGTGAAAATAAATCAGCTTTTCTTGGACACCAGTGAATCATTCGATAACCTTAATACAACTGAAGACCTTTTCATTGATAAACATGATATTGATCCCTCAAAACGTTTTTAAAAATTGACCAATTGTCGGCAAAGAGACTTTCCTGTATTTTTTAAGCACTTAATAATCCTTTACCATGTTCAAATTTGCCGTCATCTCCTTTCCGGGAACCAATTGTGAAACCGAGGCCGTTCGGGCGTTTAAGCGCAATGGAATGGAAGCTGAAGTGGTGCTTTGGAATGATCCAGGCATGTTAAATACGAGTCGAACTCAAGAGTTTTCAGGATACTGCATAGCCGGGGGATTCAGTTACGAGGATCGAGGACGGAGCGGAGTCGTGGCAGCTCAAGACCCCATCACCGACATTCTTAGAAAAGAAGCCGATGCAGGGAAAATTATTTTAGGCATCTGCAATGGAGCTCAGGTTTTAGTGGAAACAGGTCTGGTGCCGGGCTATGAAAATAAAGCTTTGGGTATGGCCTTGGCTTGGAATGAGATGAAAGAAGGCGATCAAATTGTGGATACCGGCTTTTACAATGCGTGGGCTTACCTCAAAAACACGTCTCCAAAAGGCCGCACGGCCTTCAATCAGTTTGATGAACTGCTGCACATTCCCTTTGCTCATGGAGAAGGCCGTTTCATCATGGAAGAAGAACTGCTTAAAAAAATGGAAGCGAATGGGCAGATCGTTTTTAAATACTGCGATTCAGAGGGAAAAGTCGATCCCCATTATCCGATCACCCCAAACGGAGCCATGGCAGCCATTGCCGCCATCTCCAATCCGGCCGGAAACGTGATGGCCATCATGCCTCATCCCGAACGTGATCCGATGGGTAATGGAAATCTCGTCTTTCAGTCCATCAAACATTATTTGGAGTCTGAAAACAAGTCCTCCTATAACTCTCTCGGAATGGGTCAAACGAAAGAGAATATCAAAAAGAAACAAGTTTTTGATTTGGAATTTTATATTCGGCTGATCATTACCGACAATACGGAACGGACGATCGAGGAAACTTTGATCAGGAAAGGAATAGCCCTGCATTTAGACCGTTATGAGTTTTTCGGAATCAATTTTTCTGCGGGTGCCGACCCTAAAGAAGCCGTCTCCAAAATCCTGAACTCCGGAGAAGTGGCGAATTTCAATAAACATCTGGTTTTCGTTAAAATCGGGACTGAATTGTTTCAGTATGACCCTCAAACCGGTTTAAAGCCTAAAACCATGAATTTGGAAGCTTCGGTGATGACAGCCGATGAAACGGACATGGTGGGTGCCTCAAAGAAAAACTCCCTTTCCGTGCATGTGGGCAAGATGATTGAATCGGTCAGCTATGGAATCGTTTGGAATTTTTCTCAGGCCGATGAAGACACGATTCAGAAAGTGATTGATTCAAAAATTCTCTACAATCCGTTTTCGATGGTTTTGTATAAGTAGTGTGTAGTTATGCATATTACTTACTACATACTACTTAATACTTACGAAGTGAAGAAAAAATTAGTCTCCGTCCTCCTTCATAATATCCGCAGCATGCACAACGTCGGCTCGGTTTTTCGAACGTCCGACGGGGCGGGGGTTTCTAAAATCTATTTGACGGGCTACACGCCTTGCCCGCCGCGCAAAGAGATTTACAAAACAGCGTTGGGGGCGGAAGAAGTCATCCCGTGGGAATATCATCCCGACCCCTTGCCTCTGCTCAAAAGGCTTAAAAAAGAGGGGATTGAGGTTGTGGCTTTGGAGAAGAATCAAAACAGCAAAAACATTCAAGATTTCCATTCCAATCATTCCGTTTGTATGATTTTGGGCAACGAGATCGAGGGGGTGAACGAAGAATTACTCCAGCTCTCCGATGTCGTTTTACACATCCCCATGCACGGCAAAAAAGAGTCTCTGAATGTTTCGGTAGCATTTGGGGTTGGGATTTATTCTCTGACACAAAAAAAAAGCCGCTGAACTACAGCGGCTTTTTTTGATTATAACAAGGGGACTACGGTTGAAATTTTTCTGGTTCAATCTCGTAGTTGTACTTAGCAGCAAAAGCTTCTTGGGCAGCAGAGGCTTTTTCGTACATGGCATCACTGTTGGCATTGATCGCATCAATGAGTTCATTTTCTCGATCGGTATCTTCAGGGCTGATTTCATCAGAACTGGCCATTTTCTTTCCGAGTTCAATCAACTCTTTTTCTTCAGTACCAAGGGTCTTGATCATGAGGTCTAGGTCTTCGAGAATCACATCTCTCAAGTCTGTGTCGCCTCGTAATCCTTCAACAAGGGCTAGTTCTGCTCGTAGGGCAGTGATCGTTTTGATGGTCTCCTCTCGTTTAGCGTCGAGAGCAGCGATGTCTCCTTCAAGAGGAGTAGCTGTATAAAGGGCATCATAAGCTTTGTAAGCTTCCATGGCTTTGTCATCGATGTCGATGATTTTATCGTTGTAGGCGCCTGGGTCTACAAAATAATCGCAACCCGCAAGGGTCACCACGCTGAGCAATAGGGTTAAAAGTAATCTTTTCATCCGTTATGGGGTTAAAATTGATAAAGGGGTTAATAAATTTACAGAGATTTTATATTATTTTTTCATTAATTGTAAAGGTTTATTTGATAGGTTATTTGATAGGTTATTTGAGAGCTCACTTTCCTAATTTTCTGCTTTTAAGATTGATTTGTAATAGTAAAATAAAATTTGGAGAAGCTATAGACCTTGAATCAGGTCCTAACTCCTTGCATTTTTCCAGTAGGCAATAATGAGAGAATTAAGCTTATAATACCTCTTTTTTTTCGCACAACAGCAACAGGATGTGACTCAGAATTCGCTATTTTAGAAGCACTTTCTATTACAGGTGAAGGCATAAATCGAGCCTCTAGCTCAGCCAGCTGACTCTTTATTCTTGCATCAGAAGTAGCAGACCATAATTGCAATACATCCAGCACAGAATCACTACTTTCGGCCGCTTTGCGCATTTCGCTTAAAACATCATATTCTCGAAGTAAAAGCGCTGCTAACAATCCCAAATCGCTTATTCGTGACAAACCAACATGCAAAGACTGTTCATAAAGGGTGCGGTAAAAATTTATAACTCCTGGAGACAAATCAAAAGATTTCAACCCTTCTAATAAGGCTTCCACTCCAAGTTCTACAAATGAAACATAACTTTCGGGGTTAAAATCATTTGATGGTAATTCCGTTCCTGATGATTTTACTTCCAATTCACCTTGGGAGGAGGGCATGAAACTATTTTATTAAATTTACATTAAATATTTAGACAATTATAATCAATATAAAATATTTTTATTAAAAAGTCAACTACTTATTTTTCTCCGTATAATCCTCCACAAAAAGTGAAATGATATTGGCTGTAGGCACCGCCACAATCATCCCCACAATAGCCAAGCCGACCCCACCACCAAGACTGTAACCCAAGCTCGCCCCCGCAAGCAAAGCAAAAATAACAACAATAGGATTGAGCCCCACCGATCGACCCACAATAAGCGGGACGAAAATGTTGCTCTCAATGAACTGAATGATCAAATAAACCGGAATGAGCCACAGAACCATCACTGGATCCTGATTGAAAGCAATCAGTAACGCTGAACCAAAAGTAATGAAAGGACCCAAATAGGGGATAAACTCGCCAAGCGCAGAGACCAACGCCAGTGTCAGAGCATAATCCAAACCAATGATCGAGAGAAGAGTGAACGTCAAAATTCCCATGGCCAGAGCCAAAAATACCTGCCCTCTCACCCATTCTCCAATACGAATGCTAATTTGCTTGGATTTGAGAGCAATATAACCCGCATAACGATGCGGGAAGAGGGACCGAAAAAACACACTACTGTCTTTGGCATGCACCACCATAAAAAAAGTAATGGTCAGCACCAAAATCAAATTAAAAATTCCATTGAACACGCTCAGAATCGCCCCAATCGCATTCCCTGCAAAACCCGTTAAACCCGTGGCTACTTTAGACAAAGTATCACTCACCGAGGAAATGACTTGAGCTTGATCCACATTTTGCCAAATTTGATTGGCGTAGGGCTGAATTTTTTGAACAATCCAAGAGTCAGTACTCTGCCCCGTGATGAGATTTTCAATCATGATTCTTATTCCTCCCGCCAATTGCCCAATTTGATCCGCAATGATCGGCACCAAGTTGGTGAACATGATGACAAAAATGCCAATCACTAAAATATAAATGAGAATAATACCTAAAGAACGAGGAATCTTATAGTGATGCAATTTTTCTACCGCCGGATTGAACGTGGCTGACAAAAATAGGGCCACTAAAAAAAGAATGATCACCCCTTGCATGATGCCCAAAACATTGACCAAAGCCATCAGTAAAAAAATGGCGACTGTGGCTTTAACGACCGATTCAATCGAAATGCTAATTTTTACATGTTTCAGTTCACTCTTGGGTAAAATCGAACTGAATTTTTCATCCTCCTCAGAATCCCTTCTTTTTTGAGAGAGATCAGACAACTTTTTTCGAAGATTATTGATTTTTTCCTGTGACTTTTGAAAGAAGGCAGAAGCTTTTTGTGAAGTTGAGGTAGTTTTTTTCATATTTATTAAATTGATGGCTATTCGGTAACAAACTGCAATACAATGTCCACAATGATCCACGCCAAGAGGCTGACAGCCAAGCCGATGAGAGCAGAAGTGATGGTTTTTTTAGCTTCATCCTTTCCATTTTCCGAACCCAAAACATATTGATAACCTCCAATCATGACAAAAATCAGCGCAACGGTTCCCGCTAGGCCAATCAGCGTCTGAGAGAAAAATTCAATGAAACAAGGGATTTGGCGCAAAGTGATATTCCCCGTCCGAATCATGGTCGCCAGACCAATACACGCATCTCCATACCCTCCTATATTAGTATTGTCTCCCGGCAAAACCGAGGGGGGATTGAAGTTGTTTTGAGCCATGGCAAGCGGCACGCCACTAAAAACTAAAAAAACACCCAGCCAGAGACCAGTCCAAATTCTAGTGAAGGATTTTTTTTGTTTTTTCATTTTTTGTTTTATTTCTGTGCCCATTTTAGCAAAAACAAAGTTCAAGAACAACAAATAATTGACCTTACATGCTCTTTAGCATTAATTGTGTGTAATGACAACCTTTTCCTTTAGAAGCGGGAAGCGGCAAGTCTATCACAGAATGTTTGCAGCAAGCTTTACGCTTATCGCTTACCACTTACCGCTTGTGATTGAATTGACTATTGCTAAAAAAATTAGATCTTAAGCCCAAAATCACAAATTACACGTTGAATAAATAATTCTAAGCTATAAAATGAATCCGTAATTCTTAACTTGCCACACGATTGAAGTATTCAAAATTATTTGGAAAAACCGTTAAAGAAGTCTCCGCAGACGCCAAACTTGCCAGTCACAAACTACTCTACCAAGCAGGCTTCATTCGAGAATCCGTAGCAGGACGCTACTATTTCTTACCCCTAGGCATTCGCGTGCAAGACAAACTCATGAAGATTGTAGAAGAAGAAATGGACAAAGCAGGGGCTCAAAAAATGATCACTCCCGTCCTTCATCCTATGGAATTGTGGGATGAAACCAACCGCTCCAGCTCAGTGGGCTTCGAACTTATGAGTATCCAGGATCAACGAGGGGCCAAATTTGCCTTGGGTGGAACCGCGGAAGAAATGATGGTAGACGTCGTCCGTAAGTTCAACGTGAGCTATAAAGACCTCCCTTTTAACATCTATCAGTTTTCCCAGAAATTCCGCGATGAGCTGCGAGCTCGAGGAGGATTGCTTCGAGTTCGGGAATTCATGATGAAGGACGCTTATTCCTTTCATGCCGACGAAGAAGATTTCAAAAAGGAATACCAATCGATGTGGCAAACTTACTCTCGAATCTTTGAACGAGTGGGGCTCCAGTCTGTGGTGATTGAGTCTGACAATGGCTACATTGGGGGGGATTATTGCCACGAATTTGTAGTTGAGTCTGACGCCGGAGAAAGTCGCTACCTCATTTCTGAAGATAAAACCTATGCCGCTCATGAGGAAGTGGCTGTTTTTGCCCGAGATGAAAAGAATTTGAACGATGAATTGAAAACCGCTGAGGTGGTCGAAGTCAAACGTGGCAACAGCATTGAAGAGGGTTGCCGTGTCCATCAGAATGAAGCCTGGCAGCACATCAAGTCGGTCCTCTATTTTACCGACCAAAATGAGCCTGTTCTAGCTGTGATTCGAGGAGATTTAGACATCAATGAAATCAAACTCAAGCATGTTTTGAAGTGTTTCAACCTTCGCATGGCCAATGATGAGGAAATCACAGCCTTGGGAACAGTGGTGGGCTATATTTCACCTCTTAAATTAAAAATCAAGAAAGTGGGGGATCTCTCTCTCAAAACGGTCCGAAACTTTATCACCGGAGCGGATGAATTTGGGAAAGATACGCTCAATGTGAACTACGAACGGGACTTTACCGTCGACCATTTCGCCGACATCGCCATGCCTCCAGACGACGCCAAAACGCAATCCGGACAAAAGCTTGTGGAAGGAAAGGGCATTGAGGTGGGAAATATTTTCCAATTGGGCACACACTACACCACCCTGATGAAAGATTCTGAATTTACTGATGCAGAAGGCAATCGAAAACCTTATTACATGGGGTGCTATGGCATTGGAATCGGAAGGACATTAGCCACAATTGTCGAAATCCACCATGATGAGAAGGGGATTGTTTGGCCAAAATCCATCACCCCCTACCACGTTCATTTAGTCAGCTTAGGGAAGGATGAATCCGTTTCGCAAGCCGCTGATAAGCTTTATGCTGACCTGGAAGCCGCAGGAATTGAAGTTCTCTACGATGACCGAGATAAACAGGCCGGGGCCAAATTGGCCGATGCAGATTTGATCGGCATCCCTCTTCGTTTGGTCATCTCAAATCGCACCCTAGAAGCTCAAGCGGTGGAGTGGAAAGAGAGGAATAAGGCTGAAGCTGAGCAAGCTTCCCTTTCTGGAATAGTGGAAAAGGTAAAACACTATTATAAATAGTTGCAAATATTTCCATTTTATGTTATTTTAATCAACCCAAAGGGCCGCTAAAAACTCTTAAACTATCAATTCTCAAGCATGAAAGGCATTATTCTCGCCGGAGGTTCAGGAACACGCTTACACCCTTTGACCAAGGTCACCAGCAAACAGCTGTTGCCGGTTTATGATAAACCAATGATCTACTACCCACTGAACACGCTTTTAAAAGCCGGAATTAGAGATATTTTAATCATTGTGGCTCCTGAACGTTCGGGGGATTTTCTCAACTTATTGGGCTCAGGTAAAGAGTTTGGAGCTCGTTTTATTTATGAAGTGCAAGACCAACCTCGAGGAATTGCTGAAGCCTTTGTGATTGGCAAAGAATTTGTTGCCGGAGACAGTTGCACTTTAATTTTGGGGGACAATATTTATACGGACGATTTTTCAGAAGTGATTGCTCAACACAAAGAAGGCGCAAAAATTTTTGTCAAAAAGGTGAATGACGCTCACCGCTTTGGAGTGGTGGAGATGGATAGTGTAGGCAAAGTTCTTTCGATTGAGGAAAAACCAGAGCGTCCGAAATCGAACTTGGCTCAAACAGGGCTTTATATTTATGACAAAAAAGTCACCGAATATGTTCAAAATTTAGAACCCTCTGGCCGCCTAGAATATGAAATTACAGATTTAAACAATATCTATCTTCAAAAAGGAGAGCTCACTGCTCACGAGATAAAAGGGGAGTGGATTGATGCAGGAACGTTTGAGAGCTTGCATCGAGCCTCTGTCATTGTCCGAGAGCATGAATTAGGCTTAGCAAAGAACAATGAAGCCAGTTTAAAAGTGACCATTCGAGAGAATTTAGCAGTGAAGGAAAGGGTTGAAGTTGAATGATTTTTAAGACTTTTTTCTCGGATTCCCCCTCCATAAATGATTCCAACTATATTTGAGGGCATCTTTCAAGTGCTGACGGAGGGTCCATTTTTGAAAAAAGGCCTTCATACCGCCCTGACTCAAACGAATTCCATCCGCGTGTACGACCGCTTCAGGGTAATAAACCACTTTGTACCCTTTTTCCCAGACCTTGAAACATAAATCCGGATCGGACATGAAGAGAAAGTAGTCGGGATTCAACCCCCCAAAGCTATCCCAGAGGGACTTTCGAATGACCCAAAAAGAGGACTGAAGCCAATCCACATCTTGAGTTTGATCATAATCCAAATGTTGCATTTCATCGTGGGCGACCCATTTTCGGATCAAAGGAAGTTTACGGATCCAGGTGCGACGAGCGATCTGGAGAAATAACTTGGGAAAAGCCCGTACGGTCATAGCCACCGATTGATCCGTGTCGTTGATTTGTTTGGGGCCTAAAATTCCCACGTCGCCGTGTCTCTCCATATAATCGATCATCTTCTGCAACGTGTCTTTTTCCCGCCAAATAATGTCTGGATTTACAATCATCAAATATTCCCCTTGCGCATGCGCAGCACCCTCGTTATTTCCTTTTACATATCCCGAATTTTCAGCATTAATAAAAACCTGAACATTCGAATGGTGTTTGAGTTTTAAAAGCTGAGCAGAATTTACTTCATTCACTGAATTATCCACAACTAGTATCTGAATGGGGAAATCGATAACTTGTTTCAAAATGGATTCCACATTTTCCGAAACCCTTTTGGCTTTCATGAAATCAAGAATGATAATCGATGCTTTTATATGAGGACCTGTCATTGAAGATAATCTTTTACTAAATCAAAATAAGCCCTTAAATAAGGATCTTGGTGAGGTAATTCCTTTTGCCATTTATAAGCCACAGATTGAAAATCAAGCTTTATTTCCTCTGTTTTTTCAAGTTCCATCAGGATGGCTGTGCTTAAATAGTGAATTGTTTTTATTTCCGGAAGATAAATCTTTTGATCCTCTGCATCAAAATCAGAAGTATCAAATATTTCCTCTAAGTATACAGGGGAAAGATAGTGGATACTTCCTCTTAAGCCAGTTTCTTCTTTAAGAATCCTTTGAGCCGCTATTTTCATAGTTTCTCCATTTAATATTCTGCCTCCCGGAGTCCAAAAAAGTCCTTTTGCAGGGTTATTTTTTCTTTTCACAAAAAGAAACTCCTTTTCATCATTCCTTAAAATAATATTTATGGAAACCGTAGGGAAATATTTTATAGTTTGCTGAAACACTTCGAAGGGAGCCTTTTTTGTGGAATTTTCAATCTTCAATTTTACTTAAAATTAAAATTTAAACCATCAATTTTTCCATCTCTTGAGCCGAAATCACCTTTTTCATTTGCCTCTTCCTGCCTGTTATTTCTTCCTTCATTACTTTAACTTTTTTATAAGTCTTAAGCATTTTTGAAGCAAAGTATAGCGTATATAAATACCGAGCCATCTGACTCATTCTAGTCTTCAATTTCACCGAAAACGAGTAATTTGGATCAAAGTTCTTTTGAATTGTAAGCAAATGCCCAAACAATGAGCTTTCTTTGGCCCAATCTACTTTTTGATGATGATCTTTAAGCTTTTGCAAAACGTTATCACTTTTTTCTCCCAGCTGGCGATCATGAAAAACTTTCACATCAGCCACAACACACTTAAAACCCGCCCAACTGAGGCGATATGCAAGATCGCAATCATTTTTGTAATAGAGGGTTTCATCAAAATATTCCAACCCTCCTCCCTCATTTTTATAAGCGATGGCTTCCAAAGCTACTTTATCATAAACTCCCACTGCTCCCGAAGGACCAAGAATAGGGGATACTGCTTTAAAATTCTTCTCTTGAAGGCCTTGCCCCGTGTCAAAGAAGTGATGACCTTTGGTTAGACCAATGCCAAAACTGTCGATGAAATCTGTTTTGGAACCTTCCAAATCTCCTTGCATGGTCTTTTCAAAATCCCATCGCATGAGTTTGCATGTGGCAACATGGACTTTAGCCTTTTGCATCTCACCTACAATCTCACTCACAAAGTTTTTAGGATACATCATGTCATTGCTCACACAAAAATAGACCTCACGGCCAGCTGCTAGCATCTGACGAATCATCGCATTGTGACCACCGCTGTGCATCGCCGCATTGTCTTCGATGGTGATTTTGGCTTTCTCAAAAAAATCAGGGTGATTCTCCTTTATATAATGATAAACCTCACCCTTAGGGCTGTGATCTCGAATCAAGTACTCAACTTCTGGATAGTCTTGGTTCAAAAGTGAAGTCAGATTCCACTGAATATACTTGGTTTCTTTAAACAAAATAACGCCGACAGTGACCTTGGGAAGATTCATCGTTGATATTATAGCACCAATATGCTAGAGTGCCACTGTAGTATCTAAAGGAATTAACTAGGTAGTAATGGAATCTTACAGGGTCAAAGCTGAGAAAATCATAGGCACAAATTATAAAGAAGTATTGAAAAAGGCCCGTCACTTTTATTCAAAACTTTGCTCAACAACAAAGCGAAAACCCTATATTCGATCAAATTATTTTCGAAAAGAAAAAATATTCTTAGATCTATTCTGGGCTCATCTTTATGAAAAGAAGAGCAGACGAGATAGGATAAGACGTTTAAAATTTTTACCGTGTGCCATAGAATTGATTCAGGTGACAACCTCAATTCCCAGTTCAAAAATAAATCCAAATCACTCCTCGGAAAAACTACATCGCTTCATGGGTCTAACCAAAGAATCTGAACAATTTTGTGTCCAAATAAAGGAATCTATAAATTCAAATAAGAAGAAGTGGTTTATTTCCGTTTTTCCATTTGATTAAATGAGAATGAGGAAAAGACTCTCCGCTAATGTGTGGTATATAAACCACGGGCCGAAAGTATTTTCCTAACATCACTATTTTATACCAAAAAAATCTTAACGTCAATGACCTCACCCCATTCTTCCCCAACTCGAACCCCCAAAAGCCCCTATTTCGCCAACCCAACAGACGAAAAGTCCGAAGAGCGCAAATGTGGGGGATGCACCAGTCAGCACATTCCCTACCAAACTCAATTGGAGAATAAAAAGACCCGATTGATTGCAGAAATTGATTATCCAAAAGTAGAAGTATTTAGCGATGAGGAGTGGTTTTATCGAAACCGTATGGATATGACCTTTACCCCTGAGGGCATTGGTTTTCGAGAAAAAGGAAAATGGTGGAGAACCCTGGGGATAAAAGCGTGCGTGATCAGCAATTTAAAACTCAACACGCTCATCACCGAAATCAATGAATTCTTTGGCCCTGATTTCGATTATTTCAATGTCAAAACCCACGAAGGAACCTATAAATATGCCGTGATCCGAACCCCTCAAAACGACAGCTCAGTGTCAATTGTGCTCAACAAAGAGTCCCCACAATACGAAGCGGCGAAGGCAAAAGTAAGGGAATATGCCAAAGTTTCTACGGCCAACCACATTCTGATCACAGACATGAAGGCTAAAAGCTCTCAGAGCACCGGGGAAGTTTTTGAAGTCGTTAAGGGCTCGGAAATGCTAGAAGAAACCATCCTGGGGAAAACATTTCATTATAGTGCTCAAGGATTTTTTCAGAACAACAGCATCATGGCCGAAAAAATGCATGAATATGTACATCAACGGCTACAAAAATACCCCACAGAAAAGGCCCATTTACTAGATCTATATGGAGGTGTAGGCGCCTTTGGGATCATCAACGCGCCTTTGTTTGAAAGCATGACGACGATTGAAAGCTTTGAAGGGTGCACGATGGCAGCGAAGGCAAATATTGAACGGAATGCGATCAAATGGGCAGAGGCCATTTGCATGGATGCTAAACGCCTCAAGCAGGTCAGAATGCCGAATAAGCCACTTTATGTCATCACCGATCCTCCTCGGGCGGGAATGGACCAAGAAACCATCATTCAGTTGAGAAAGCTGAAACCTGAGGTGATCATTTATATTTCTTGCAATGTTGAACAGTTGGGTAAGGATTTACCCAAATTTTCCGAATACAAAATCAGATCCGCCGCACTTTTTGATCTCTTCCCTCAGACCAATCACATGGAGTCGGTGGTGGAATTAGTGAGGGCTAAATGAAGCATACTTAGGCAGCAAGCCTGCTCACAATAGGGGAGCGCGGTGCATTAGGAATTGGCCCTTCGTCAGCGGTATTTGATGTGATCAATTCATTGATTTCTTTGCTGAGTATTCTTAAAGACTCTAACTTTATGGCTAAAATACTACGCTTTCTCTTTATCATTTTAGCAACAAACATACTCACCCTTAGGCGAATAAGTGTCTGAAGCCTTTCATTTAAACTTCTTTCAACAAAACTCTTTTGATCTTCCAATAAAGCCCCAACGACTGCCCTTACGGTTTCGAGAATCAACTGCTTTCTTTCACTTCCTTCACTATCGTGAACAATGTTTTCTAAACATGATCCTAAAGTGTTTGAGTCTCTTGTGATTCTTTTGTGAGGCATTTTTCTAAACATTAAATTTATCTTAATTTTATATATATTTAATGTTTTGTCAAGAGAATTAGTCGGCTCTCAAATGGCTATTAAGTTTGCAACCCCTTAAAAACTCATGTATAAAGGATGGGTAATATTTTTTAAAAAAGGAAGGATCCATGATTTACGCCATCAAAAAACCCAATGAATCAAACGAAAGACTGATGAGTCGCTTTAAAAAAGTGATCCAGAGGAGCCGCGTGATGGAAGTGAAACGAAATCGTTATTTTGCCGATAAACTGACCAAAACTCAAGTGCGCACCGCAGCTGTGATCCGAGAAATGCACCGCAAAAAACGTGAACGGGCTAAGTTTTACAGCTAAACTCACCCTCAAATCCCTTGCTGCGACTCAACTCCCACGAACCTTCGGAACAACAAAGCCAACCTCAGCCAGCATCATCGGCTCATGTCGAAAAATTCTTCATCTTTGTCATCCTTGCTTTGATAGTAGGCTCAATCGCATGGGGCCTTTGGGCAGCGAAAGGCTATTTTGGGGAAAAAGGCTTTTCACTCTTCACTCAAGAAAAAACCAGCAGCCTAGAGCTTGTCGAAGAATCCATCGTCAACGTCGTCTGTCCCGAAGCCGGCAAACCTTTCGACTTTTCTGAGGAACATGTAGGAGGCACCGGGTATGTTTTGAACGATTCCGGGAAAATCCTCACCAATTTTCACATCATCGCCTCCGAAGAAGACCCAGATAAACCCATGAAACTCAACGAAAAAGGCTGTTTTGTCTTATTTCCAGACTCTCACACCGGCTATTCCAACGACACCTACATCGCCAAACCCATTTACTACAAATTTCTTAGCCCCCAGTATGACTTTGCCTACCTCCAAATCTATGATGTTTACAGCGAAGAAGGCGAAACTTACGGAGACTACCCGCGAACTTTTCCGGCCCTCGCAATGGATTTATGCAAAATGGAGGAACTTTCTAGGGGAGATGAAGTTTTTGCCTTGGGCTATCCCGAGGCCACCGAAGGCTATTATTTGACTCTAGTCAAAGGAATCATCAGTGCCTTTAGCAGTTATGACACCTTTTACAGTTCGGCCAATTTGGGCTTTGGAGGCTCAGGAGGAGTGGTCATTGCCCCTGAGCACGACTGCCTGGCAGGTATTTATGGAGGATTGGTCTACGACGATCAAATCAGCTACGGCGAAATCTATTCTGCAGATTCAGTTTTGGAATTCATTGAAAAATCAAAAAATATTGATCAAAAAGAGGAAAAAGAAATGAAGAATTGAGAATTTTCTACTCTTTCTAAGAAGGGCTTGATTTAAAGCGTTACGGATGTTCTAAATCATGGTAAGCTCTTAAATGTGCACCATAATGACAGGGATACATTTTAAACTATCAATTCTTAATTTCGGGAAATAATGAAGACCCCTATTGTAACCATCGTTGGCCGACCCAATGTCGGAAAATCCACCCTTTTTAATAAAATTGCAGGGCGCCGTATTGCCATCACCGCTGATGAAGCAGGCACCACTCGAGACAGGCTCTTTCATAAAGTAGAAAATGAGGTGCTCGACTTCTTCCTCGTTGACACCGGAGGATTGGTCTTTGGAAAAGGGGAAACCTCAATCGAAGATGACATGCAAACTCAAGCCCGCGTCGCGATAGAAGAAGGAGACTTGATCTTATTCGTTGTAGAAAATCAATCCGGACTCCACTCACAAGACTACAGCGCCGCAGAACTACTTCGCAAAAAACTCAACAAACCCCTCCTTTTAGTCGTCAATAAATGTGATGAACCTCTGGGAGAAGTTCAGTTGGCAGAATTCTATAGCTTAGGCCTAGGAAACCCTCATCCCGTTTCCGCCATGCATAAAGTAGGGATGAACCAGCTCATCGAAGACATTTTGATTCAACTCAAAAAAAGACACTTTCTAAGCAAAGAGGATCCCACCTATCAAGAAATACTGAAGCAAGAAAGTAAAAATACCAACGTGGCCTTAGTGGGCAAACCCAATGTCGGAAAATCATCGCTCATCAATGCCATTCTAAATAAAGAAAAGCTGATTGTTTCCGACATTCCCGGAACCACCCGAGACAGCACCGACAGCTTAGTCCAGTATAAAGAGAGGACTTACAATTTCATCGACACCGCTGGTCTAAGACGTCCTGGTAAAAGTCTGACAGGAGTGGAACATTTCAGCGCCCTTCGCTCCATGGCCTCCATCGAGCATTGCGATGTAGCCCTTTTGGTCATTGACACCTCGGAATCACCTTCACATCAAGACCAAGCAATCGCCAGCTACATCACCGAAGCAGGAAAAGGGCTCGTGATTTTGGCCAATAAATGGGATTTAAAGAACGAAGAAGATCCCGAAGAAGTCGAACGAAGAAGTCGTTATATCTCCAAGTTGAGACGAAAATTTCCCTTTCTTTCTTGGGCTCCAGTGGTCTTTACCTCAGCCGTGACGAAAAAAAATATGCATCATATTTTTGAGCAGGTTGATTTGATCATGTTGGAGAGGCGCAAACGGATCACCACAGCCAAACTCAACACCTTTTTAGAGCGTCTCATCATGGAACACCCTCCCACAGGAAAGGGGAAGGCAAGGCCAAAAATCTATTACGTCACACAGGCAGAAATCGAACCCCCTCGTTTTTTGGTTTTCGTCAATAAGGCGAGCTCTTTTCACTTTTCCTACAGTCGCTACATCGAAAACAGACTACGGGAAAAGTTTGGATTTCTGGGCACGCCCATCAAGGTTGAATACCGTGAGAAACCACAAGATAGGTCTAGATAACCTATCTAATGCTCTTCAAATAGCTCTCGAAGGTTTCTGCATCCTGCCAATCAACCAATTGGCCGTTTACAAAAATGGTCGGCGTTCCAGGGATTTTTCGCTTGTTTCCTTCAGCCATGTGAGACTGGATTTTAGCTTTATACTTTCGATCCTCAAGACACTGGTCAAAGGCAACTCTGTCCAATTTTAAGCTGTCCGCCACTTTGTATAAATAATCATTGTCTAAACTAGGTTGGTTAGTGTAGATCGCGAGCACATATTCC
>CAZNDI010000011.1:0-18683 GCA_964571805.1 uncultured Candidatus Peribacteria bacterium | reverse complement strand
AAACTCTTCAATCAAATTTAAATGGGAAAAGTACTCCTATTTTAAAGTAGACAAATCATGCCTGTTTATATATCCTGACAACCAGCACTTTTCAACTAACGCCTCAGAATGGATATTTCACTATTTGACGTCGCAGGGCCGATCATGGTGGGACCCAGTAGTTCTCATACCGCCGGAGCTTGTAAAATCGGTCAAATCGCTCGAGCCCTTTTTCATGGGACACCCACAGAGGTTGATTTTTATTTGTACGGTTCTTTTGCCACCGTTTATCAAGGCCATGCAACAGACCGAGCCCTACTGGCTGGGGTGATGAAGCTTCAAACCAGTGACCCCCATATTGCTAAGGCGTTTGAAATTGCCAAGAAAAAGAAAATTAAATATCAATTCATTCCCGTCAAAGATAATGCTCCCGAACACCATCCCAACACCGTGCGTATTCTACTTAAGAATAAAACCCGCACCTTAAGCATGGTGGGTTCTTCCATTGGAGGCGGCGCGGTTAAAATGACTTTTATCAACGATGTTCCCATTGATATTGAGATGATGGCAGGGCGGTTTTTTTCTATTTTGATTGGCCACGATGATAAGCCTGACATTCTCAAGCCTATTTATCAAAAATTTGCCGAATGGCATTTCCCTCTCAGTGAAGTTCAGACAGTCCACAGCACGCGGGGTAAAAAAATAAGATGTGTTTCGATGCTCAACATTGAAGATCATTACCTCAAACTTCCCCAAATCATGGAGCTGGAAAAAATGCCTGGAATTGAATTCGTTCGAGCCCTTACTAAGCTACTTAAATAATTAATAATTTATGCAGTATGTAGTAAGTAAAATAATGTATTTACATACTGCATAATACATACTACTTACTACATACTACATACTACTTACCCCTTCCCTCTAAAATGATTTATCAATTCAACAACTGCACCGAACTCTTGGAGCTTTGCAATAAAGAAAAATTGTCCATTTCTCAAGTGGCCATCCGGCGTGAAATGGAACTTTTTAATAAAAGTCGGCCGTGGGTGAGGAATAAAATGAAACAGGTTCGTGATACTATGTGGGATGCGATTCAAAAGGGAGTCAAATCAACCACTAAATCTCAATATGGTCTGGTTGGAGGGGATGCGGTCAAAATTTATAAGCACCTCAATAAACCGGCTCATTTACTTCACAGTAAGGTGGCGGTTCGGGCCATGGCCTACGCGATTGCCACCAATGAACAAAATGCCCGCATGGGGAAAATTGTGGCCTTCCCGACGGCGGGAGGCTCAGGGGTTGTGCCAGCCGTTCTTTTTAGTACGTATGAGCACATGAAATCGAGCAAGCGGAAGATGCTGAATGCCCTTTTCACAGCCTCAGCCTTAGGGATTGCCATCCTCAAGCACGGAGGGACTTTTTCTGCGGCTAAGGCCGGTTGCCAGGCCGAAGTAGGTGTTGGGGTAGCGATGGCTGCGGCTGGGGTCACAGAGATGCGAGGAGGCACGCCTGAGCAATGTTTGAATGCAGCCGCCCTGGGGCTTAAAAATATGCTTGGTTTGGCTTGTGACCCTCTCGGTGGACTGGTGGAGGTGCCTTGTATTAAGCGTAATGCGATTGGAGCGACGCACGCCATGTCTGCTTCTGACATGTCTATCATGGGAGTGAAGAGTTTTATTCCGATGGACGAAGTGGTGCAGGCGATGATGAATATTAGCGCTCATATGAGTGAAACCATTCGAGAAACGGCTTTAGGAGGTTTGGCAGTGACACCTACCGGTCTAAAAATTCGTGAAAAAATGGGGCTACCTCCTATTCCCGAAAAGTATTTGAATGTGAAATTTGATCCTAGGCCTAAATGTGGGGGTTGTAATGGATGTGATTAATTTTCTCATATAGTTATTTTCTGTCCAGCATATTCTCCATTAACTTCAAATAATGTTTCATTTAAATTAGCATTGTGATCAAACATGAGCATAAAATGAGTATACTTTGCCATATGTATAAAGGCATAATGTTGTTCTCTGCTGAAATTTATTTCATCAGGATTAATCCAAACATATAGTGTATTTATTCTTTTTTTAGAATCCGATGAATTTCTTATTTTATATTTTTCTTTGTCAGCTTTAAATTTTTTTAATGCTTCTTCAAGTTGATCACTTGATAAAAAGACTACCTCTCTTCCATCAATATTGTGCTCTAAGGTAAATAACTTTTTAATTTTTTGAATTGTCACATCTATATCTCCCTTAGGGATTTGTAACGTTATATTTTGTCTCCCTGCCACAAGACTTGATGCTAATTGGCTTTTTAGAATATAGTTAAAATCTGATTCATCTTCTGTTTCATCTGATTTATCATGTTTGCTAATTACCAGCGGGCTTACTTCCAAGCCTTCCGCCTCTAGCCCTTCTGAAGTTTTTTGATGAAAGTTTACATATTCACCTACTTCACTAATCGCTCTAATTCCCCACACTCCTTCTTCTGTCTCATAAGTGCCAATTACTTCCAAAATGGCGTCACGTGAAATAGTTATTCTATCTCCAGTTTCTTGTGCCAAGTTCAATAAGTCTTGATCTACTTCGAATTTAAACCTGTCTCCTTTTTTAAGTTTTTCTTTGCCCATTGTCAATTTTTATTTTTCTTATCATTATAACACAAAAAATACATTTTAGTCAATAAAATTAGTCTTATTGAAGAGTTTTCTACTTTGGTTGTTTTAAATCCCTCTCAAGCCATTTGAAAGCGCTTAACCTCTTGTTCCAATCTTCCTTCCAAAAAATCTTCTTGTAATTCCAAGTCGTATCTTGTTTGGAGATTTAGCCAAAATTGGGGGGAGTTTCCGAAAAATTTAGCGAGTCTTAAAGCTGTGTCTGCCGTAATAGCTCTATTGCCATGAACGATTTCATTAATACGCCTTGCAGGTACGTTAATGTCCTTGGCAATTCGATATTGACTTAAATTGAAGGGTTTTAGAAAGTCTTCTAAAAGGATTTCGCCTGGGTGAATGAAAGTTATCTTTTTAAGCATAGTTTATTAATTACTTAATATATTTATTTTACGCTTTATTTCTAGTGCTTGTCATCTTTCCATTACCTTCCTGCCTATCGGCGATGGCGCTTTTTTCTTTTCCCAGTGAGCTGTTCATCCGCCGCGGCGGACGAACCAAAAAAGGCCCCGGGGAGAACCCGAAGCGGTCTCAGCTTTATACCTTATTCATCATTTTACCCGCTCGTTTCTCCCAGGACCCCTAAATTTCCTGGAAATCAGCAAAAAATTCAATCGTATTAATTTCTCCAAATAAAATCTTATAATTTGAAGTTAAGCTTTTTTTGCTTTCGTAATATTTGGCTCTTTTCCATAAAATGGTTCCACTAATTCGTAGGTTTTTTGAGGCTTCAATCCTTCAGAATACCCTTGAATTAATTTTTCCCACGTTTTCTCAACTGAATCCAGAGCTACTATTTCCTGAAAATTGAAGGGTAGTTTTTCCTGATGATCAAATTTTAATTCTCCCAACCACTCTCGCTCACCAAATTCTGAAAGTTTTTCAATGGCAATGATTTGTGAATGCTCAGCATCCGCACAATAGATCTCCTGTTTGTTCATCGATTGAAGAAATAGTTTTTCCCCTTCGTTACCTCTCAATAGCCACCACTCATCTGTCTTCAAGCCTAGAATGGGTATTTTGAGCTGATGTGCAAATTGATTGGCCACAGAAATTCCCACCCTTAAACCCGTAAAACTCCCAGGGCCTTTGATCACAAAAACACCTGCTAAATCAGAAAGCTCAATTTTAGATTTTTTCAGGGCCTGATCAATCAATTCAATGATCCCTTCTGAGGCCATTTGAGGGTTGAGAGGTGAGTGATGGGCAAAATCTTCTTTTAAAACTGTGATTCCAGCGGCTGAGCTGATGGTATCAATACACAAATAAGCAGTTTGCATTTTTAATTCTTCATAGGGGAAACATCCACTCCAGTATAGTAATACTTGATGATTTCATCAAACTTTTTCCCAGCTTCTGCTTGTTTTGTTGCTCCATAGCCAGATAATCCTACTCCATGGCCTTTTAATGCTAATCCCTTTGACCAGGGGTCAGGGACTGAACTTAAATAAGGCGTGTTGGTCCAACCCCATTTCTCTTGAGCGCTCAAGGTCTTTCCTCCTGATTGACTGAAATAGGGTGTTTTTATAAGTTCACCCTCATAAGTCACCACTATATTTTCTGTTGCTCCTACGGCATTGGCAAAGTTTGGAGAGCGAATTTCTGATCCGTATCCCAAATAGCGCTGGAATATGTTTGCGTCATCTGTACCGTCATAGGGTGCATTTGGAAACTTTCTATTTTTTAAATCCATGTAAAAATCGGCATAAGTGCGGGCAAGCACAGCGATCACTTTTTGTTTCTCCATTGGATCCGCATTGTCTACTTCTGCCAAACCTCGCAAATAATCCTCTAGAGGTAATTCGTTTATATACGTGACTTTCCCCTTCAATTCTCGTATTTCAATCGTGCCACGAAAGCGATTATCGTTGAGTGATTCATTCGATTCAGGGTGATTTTTCATGGTCATAATTTCTGTCACGCCAGACCTTTCTTGCGGAACCAATCGAATGACAATTGCTTTTTTACTCACGGTATCATTTTTTACTTCAAAGCCATTTTCGAGTTTTTTAACTTCAACCTTTTCTCCTGCCGAAAGATTAAAAAGAACTTGATTTGATTCATTTAAAACGACAAAAGGGGAGTCTGCGGTTAAGGTTTCATTTTTAGCTTCATGAGATAGCTTCACACGAAAAGGACGCTCTTCTGCTTGAGGGATTTGGTTTAATACAGGTTCTAATTTATTATTTCCTCCAATGCTTTCTCTATTATCCTCAATCTTCACTTCTTCGCTCTGTTTTTTGGCTATGACATTGATGGCAAGATTGGCCACTGCACCCGGTATTTCTACCGAATTATTTCCCAAATTGTAGGATGAGCGTAAATAAAGACTATTTAAACCTTCTTCAAGAGGGGCTTCTATCCAAAGTCCAAGCGTCGTACTTTCCCCTGGATTGACCACTTTTGAGGGAAGGTTTTTTTGAGAGATTTCGATTCCTCGCCCAATTATATTTGTTGTTACAGTTTCTGGGGTCCACGCGACATCTCCCAAGTTTTGCATTTCTACTTCAATATATCTCTTTTCGCCGGGAGATAAATTTGTGGTTGATGACAGTGTTCTTGTTTTGGCCAAAAGAACAGGGGCCTGAGAATTCAATTCCAATTCAGTTTCTGCCAGCCCTATTTTATACCGACCATTGACTACTGGCTTGAGATCAAAGGAAGTCTTTCCCCCTTTCTCTCCCGATTTAATATTTAGAATGAAGGTTCCAATTTCTCCCTTTGCAACCACTTCTTCTTGGAGGGTGGCGACTACAAAATTCTTGCCTTCCACCACGGGAATAATTTCTCCTTTTGTTACATCTTCTTTTGAATCTAAATACAACCAGGTACTTTTATCCCATGTTTTGTCTCCTGTATTTTTGTATTTTAATGTCAATGACTGAGTTTCTCCTGGTTTTAAATTCAAGGGTTCAGGCGTCGTCAACAATTCTGCATTATAGTCTTCTTTCGAAATCAGCTCTGCATTTGAGGGGATGCTATTTTCTTCTTTACTATCTATCAAATCAAGTTCCTCTTTGTTATCCCTTTTAAATCCGGAAACCGCTCCTCCAGAAAGTTTGGAATTCACCCAAGAATAATCCAATCCTGTTTCTATTTCACTAGAATCTGAATAAATTTCACCTTCAACTAGGCGTGATCCCCAATTGAGAGCTCTAGAAAGCCCCTCATCTCCTTCGCCCATCCACACATCGATGCGATCATATCCTTCTCTTGTCACAATGGCTCCGCCTCTGTCGTGCACTTCTCCCACACCGAGCCCTGGAATTTTCACTTTAGTCCCAAAGGGGTATGAACTCGGAGCGGCCAGCATTCCTGTATAAACAGGAGTTCCATCGGCCCCATTCGTTCCTCGTCCATTTAGCTTTATATCAGCTTCATAACTCCCTTTCACATAAAATGACTGATCTGGAAGGGGTGAGTAATAGGCCGTCACCAAAAAAGTCTTCTTTCCAGCTTCTAAGTTCTGAGCTTCAGAATGAGGTGTGTAGAAAGAAAATTGCGCAAAAATAAGTGTCAGTAGGATGATTTTATTGATTCTTTTTCGAAGCATTTTTAGGGTTTGTTTTTTTATATATCTTGTTATTATACCTCTTTTTTATTGTTTTAGCAAGAATTTTTCTGATAAAAAGGCTCAATTCAGGGCTTTCTAAAATAATAACTCATAAAAAAAACGCCCGATTCCTTTAGCTTTGAGCTTTGGGGCCGGGCGTTGCAAGTGATTCAATCGGTTATTTTTTTTCTGCGTCTATGAGTGCTTGATCAATGGCGGCTTCAAAGGCGGCATAAGGTTGCGCTCCAGATAGGGGCATGCCGTTGATGAAGAAGGCTGGAGTCCCTTGAACTCCATACGATTGACCTTCGGCTAAATCTGCCTCTATTTCATCTTTAAACTTATTTTCATCCACACAGCTGTCGAACTTAGCTTGGTCAACTTTGAAGTCAGTTGCCCATTTTTTATAGTTTTCTACCGAAAGGGTGCTTTGATTTTGGAAGAGAAGGTCATGATATTTGAAGAAGGTTTCATCATCAGTTTGTTCTCTCAAGCATTCGGCTGAATTGGCTGCAGGAAGTGCATTTTCGTGGAAAGGAAGGGGAAAATCACGAACAACGTATTTTACCTTGCCGGTATCCACGTAATTTTTCATGATTTGCCCATAGGCTTCGGTAAAATAGCGCTCACAATAAGGACATTGGTAATCAGTGAACTCTAAGATGGTGACAGGGGCATCTTTATCGCCTTTTATAGCGTCGTCATCCAGATTCACATCCACGGGTCCAGTGGGTTGGGGAGGCTCTTGACCCTCACTTTGTTTTTCTGCTACATAAGCATCAATGACCGCATAGACTTGCTTTGTAAAATCATCTTTTGGCTTTTGTGTTTCTGTTCCAACACTTTCAACTTTTACTTCTGTTTTAGATTTCATGAAATCAAATCCACCCACCTTGTATAAGGAAAAAATAGAGAGTCCAATGGCGACAATCGATAGGCTTAAGGTTAGAGGACTGAGGTTATTATTTTTCATTTTTGAATTTTAATTGATAGCTTGCCCAGATTTTAACGCTTGATCGCTAAAAAAACAAGTCTGCGGAGCTTCAGGTAATTTCTTATAGAGTTTTTTCTCTTTTTTAACTAAACTAAATTCAGTTCTTAACCCATGATTATATATGAAGGATTCAAAAGTATCCCTTTCTGCTAATGTGCTTTTTGGAAAACCGAGAATACAAGGGACTAGAATTACGGTAGAGCAAATTTTAGCTTGCTTAGTAGAAGGGTGGTCCTATAAAAAGATTATAAAGGAGTTTGAAATTTCTGAAGAAGAAATAAAGGCCTGCATTGATTTTGCTTATCATTCTGTTTCTAGAACTCACTTTTTGAATACTTCTTCCGGAAAAATACATGCTTAAATTTTTAGTCGATCATAATGTCCCAAAGTCTGTCAGTTTATTTCTGATGGCAAAAAAATACAATGTTAAATTAGTGAAGGAAGTTGATCCAGAGATGTCAGATCTACAAGTTGTAAAATTAGCCATTCAAGACAACCGTATTGTCATTACAAATGATAAGGATTTCATAAGCCTTTCTGTAAAATATCCAAATGTTAACATTGTTCTTTTTGACTATTTTAGCCAGAGTCCTGAGCTAAGAATATCAGGTTTAAGGCAAGTTTTGCCCGAGTTAAAAATACCCTTTGGAATTTTAGTTCTTCAATGATTTTTCAAAAGCGTAGGCTTCAGGTGATTCCCAATCGAGCTTCAATTTCTTGATCCACAAACATTCTTTTTCGAGCATATTTCATGCGTGAATATTTTTTGAGCACGTCCGATAATTTCGAATTTTCAATGGGATCCCAAATTGATTCGATGGAAAAGGGTCGAGAGGTCGTGTTGTTGATGTTCAATTTGATATAGGCTTTATAGTTCGCAATACTCAAAATATCCTGATCCGAAAGCAAAGGAGCATATTCTTTGGCTAAATATTCAGCATCATCAGCTCCCACCTTAAAGGAAAGCATGGTACCTACGTTACCAAAGACCGCATCCCGTACGCGCGTGTCGTCGTGGCCCGTCGGAGTTTTTGTTAATTGAGCGATATACTGATGAGCCATGATGAGCGAAAGTCTATATTTACGCGCTTCAGAAAGAATGGTGGCAAACGTATCGGTTGCAAAGTTTTGAAATTCATCCACGTACAAATAGAAATCTTTTCGTTCTTTCTTAGGAATGTCTTGGCGGCTCATGGCAGCCATGTTGATTTTATTTACGAAAATCAATCCCAAAAGTTGAGCATTGAGATCGCCAATTTTACCCTTCGAAAGATTGACCAAAAGGATCTTTTGGCTGTCCATCACCTCACGAATATTGAAGGCTGATTTTGGCTGTCCAATGATATTTCTAATGGTTGTATTGGTAATGAAGGGGCCAAATTTTGAACTGAAATAGGGGATCATTTCTTGTTTTTCACGATCGCCCGTATTGGCATATTCATGTTCCCAAAAAGAACGTACCACAGCATTCGTCACTTTGGTCAGTTTGTATTTCAAAAAGTCTTCATCTGTAAAAATACGAGGCACATCAATCAAAGTCGCGCCTTCATCTTCATCTGACATTAGCGTTAAACAAGCATTTCGAAAGTAATGTTGAATTCGAGGGCCAAAAATTTCATCTCCAAAAATTTTGATGAAGATTTCCATGGCATCCAAAGAGGCTCGGTCTTGTTCTTCGGGAGTATGGGCTTCGAGCAAATTCAGACCCATAGGTCGCTCGGTATCGGCTGGATCGAAGAGGATCACATCTTGAGCGCGCTCTTTGGGCACGGTTTGCAAAGTATCCTCTACTAAATCGCCGTGGGGGTCCACCAAACACATTCCATCTCCGTTCCAAATGTCTTGTCTGGCCATATAGCTCAACATGACGGATTTACCGGAACCCGATTTACCGATGATATATTGATGGCGTGTTCGATCGTCTCGCATGATCCTCACTTCTCGTTTTTGTCCTCGATATACATTGTTTCCAATCAGCACACCTTCAGTTGGCAAATCGACGGGCGGAGGTAGAACTTTGTAATCAAGCCATTTAATGACGGGAACAGGGTTGTACCTTGAATCCGGAAAGTGATAAATTGAGGCGAGTTCATCTTGGGCGAGCAGGTTTGTTTTATGAAAAATTCCAGGCATTCTCCGATTATAAAGGTATTTCATCAGTTTATTATTGATGAAATCGATGGGAATGATACGTCGATTTTGAAACCAGTTGAGGTATTCGTTGTGATAAATCGAAAAGGCAATGTTCAGATTATTTGAGATGTCAGTGGCTCGGGTCATGTCATCGGCTACCCCCACAATCCGAATGGAGGTGTCAAAACCCACCTGTCCAGCCTTTTCTCCAATTTGCTTAAAGGATTCCTCTTTGGGCTGCAGCATGCGGATATAGGAGTCTCCACTGGATGCTCCGGGGGCATTGGTCCCCCCCAGTAGGTTTGTATTTCGAAAGGCGTTGAGAAAAAAAGAAAGAATGGGGCCGACAATCGGCAAGCGAATTTTGATGGGCAAGGGTTTGTTTTTGAAGAGGAGGGTTCCCATTTCTTCTGTTTTCTTGTTCCACTTGGTGTCGGCCGTGGGGTTCACGATCACTTGAATGGCCGCTTTTTCGCTTAATAATAACTTTGAGAAAACGTTGGTGGTGTCGTTGAGCGGGTCTTGTTCTAGATTTTTATAGGTGTTGATGGGGTACCAATACTCTCGTTTTGTGTACATGTAATAAGACTTTACGGACTTCCCTTTAGTGAAGAGGTCATAAGGTTTGGTGCTTATTTTAATGTCAGCGTCGTTGTAAAAGGTAGTGATTTGCTTTTCCATGATTCTTTCATATTCTTTGTTCATCACCACGTAAAAGGAGAGTTGTTGTTTTTCGATGAAGAGTTCAAATGAAATATTATCTGCTTGCCATATTTTTGTTTTGATCAGGTTCCATAGATTCAATTCTCTAATTTCGTAAACGGCCCGGTAGAGCTGAGACATGATGGCTACTTTTTCTTTAAAATCTTTTTCAGTTCGTTTTTCTTGGTCAATTTTTGAGTCGCTACGAGGGAGTTCCACTTTCATATACACCAAATTTTTTGCCATCCGGTGCATGTGCATGAAGCGCAAGAGGCTGATGAGGGCGGGGATGATGTAGACGACAAAAACAAAGCCAATCAAGGCTTCTTGCCAATATTCCGTGACGTAGCCAAGGAGCATTTTTCCAATTTCGAGGATTTTTTCTTTTGAGGGTAGTTTGTCCACGCAGTATTTTATTCAAATAATCCTTTCATTATACCAAAAAATGGCCTTAATAACAACTGAAATTAGGGTTTTTTTGAAATGTGTCGAAATGGGATTATTTTAAGTCCAATAACCTAAAATCAATCCAAACACTATAAAAAGAACAAGTTGGTAGCCTCCTTGGATCAAGAAGCGTGACCAAGCTCGTCCAGCAGGTTCATTGTTCCACATTGAGGCTCCTGCCAAAGTTGGAATGACGAAAGCGGCCCATATCCATAGAGCATTTTCTACTCCTGAAGCCTCTTTCCAGCCTGCAATGTAGTGGGCCAATACATAAGCTTGGAATAAAGCGAGGAGAAAACTTGTTAAATACAAGATTCCTGCACCCTTCGGCATTTCTTTTTTATTTGGATCAGCGCCAATGATTTTCATCCACTTTAAGCCAAAAAGCGGTCCATACCATAAGCTACCCAGTACCATCGAAGCCACTCCACAAGTGAGAACGGCCCAATAATTGATTTCCATTTGTATTAAAGGTTAATTATTTCAAATTAGTTTTTTGATGCTCACTTTTTTTCCTTTTATCTCTAGGAATAAAATAATAAAGCAGAGCGCCTACAAAGTGTAAGAAGGCGACCAATATGACCCACATGGCTTTATCTTCTTCTTGATTTTGAATGGCATCAATCAACATCCAAATCCAAAAAACAGAGAGTAATAAGCCAAAGGCCATGTAGGGTAGAAAAAGCATTCCGAATAAATGCATATTTTTTTATTAAATTTGATTTGATTATAATCATTTTTTGAATTTGCACAAAATAAACTGTCTTTAAACGTTTTGTGATGCTATAAATTAATTTGTTTATTCCTTAGTTCATTCCCCATGACCCATGAAGAATTAAATCAAAAATTAATGCAAGGCATCAAATTCACTAAAGATGACCTTTCTTTCAATAAGCAAGGAATGCTTACTCCTTCTCAAATTCAAACCCTCAAAGACAGTGATACTTTCAATGGCTCAAAAATGAGTAAGTTAGTGATCGGGATTGCGATAGGAGGATTTCTTTTGGGGATTGGTCGAGAAGGGGCGCATGTCTTTTCTCTAAATTTTATTTTACCTTTTCTCGGAATGTTCGCCATCATGTACTTTGGGCTCTCTTTATACAATAAAAATAACCTCAAAAAATTGATGGAAGGGAAGCTTTTGGTGGAGAAAATTCACGGGAAAATCAACCCTTCTCATGATGAAAAAATTGCTAATGCAAGCTCAATGGGGCAATACTCTGGGGTGATTAAAACGGCTACTAATTTTGCGGGCATCAATTACGCTGACTATGCTTATGTTCTAGAAATTGGAGGAAAAAAACTGTATGTGAATAAAGCCATTCATGATGCCTTTGAAAGGCAACATGAATATGTCATTTATTTTGTTCGAACTTCAAAGCGAGAATATCAAAATATGCTTCACGGAGCGGTGATTGTTTCAGCTGAAGCACTTTAATATAGGATACTTCCAATGGCGACCAAGAGATTGACTAAAGCGAGGCCGCTGTACATGATGATGAGTTGTTTTTCTTTGTGAATGATTCCATATGCCCCCATGATGAGTGCGATGACACAGTAAGAAAACCAACTAATGGTAGAGACTCCGGAGGCGTCTTTGTTGATCCAAATTTCGAAGAGTTGGGGTAAGGTGGCTATTGGGCTGGCTATTCCCGCTACATAGGCGAGTTTATTGATTAGACCACTGAGTTGAAGGGGTTTTCTAATCGATGAATGATCTTGTGCTACAAGGCCTTGTGACATGGTTGCATTTTTTATTTTTCATTACATTATAACAAATTTCCCTCAAGAAGACAATGGGTGTCCAGTTTGAGGGCCAGTTGAAAGGAATCTTAATTTACAAATTCACCTCATGCACCCATGCGATTTACTCTGTTAACCCCCTTCAATCACAAGCGGTAAGTGGAAAGCGGTAAGCGATAAGCTTACTGCAAACGTTCTGTGATAGGCTTACCACTTACCGCTTTCCACTCCTAAGGCGTTGTAAGTAATAGAAGTCATCCTAAAGAGTGCGTAAGGTGAGTTACAAAATAGAAATCCAAAAGGGGAGAGTGAGGATAGATAGAATAGTGCTCAAGACAATGGAGCGAGCAATAAAAACTTTGTCCAAATTATATCTATCGGCTAAGGCAAAGGGTGTGATGGCAAGGGGCATGGCTGCTTGGATGATAGAGCTGGAGAATTGGGTTGGCGGGTAACCAAAAATTTTAGCCCCAAAATAAAAAATGGCGGGTAGGATCATTAAGGTTAGAATACTAAAACAGAAAATTGGGAACCATTCTTTTAGTCGTCCTATTTTTGACTTTCCAATGAATAATCCAATCACAATCAATACCGTGGGGGTCACAGAGGCGGTGATCATGTCTAAGGATTTTGTCAGAATGCTGGGTAATTGAATTTGGAAGCTTCCAATCAGTATTCCTAGGATAACTGAAACGAGAAGGGGATTTGTGAAAAGATTTTTAAGGATGTTCTTTGCGACGGCGCTTTTTTTCTTTTCCATCGAATAATCTAAATAGCCGATTTCGATGGTGAAGACCCAAAATAAGTAAATGGCGACAATTAGTGTTGTGGTGGGAATTATTGGCTCCCCGTAGACTTGAACGAGAATGGGGATGCCCAAGTAGGCTACGCTTCCAAAGGCAAAACAAATGAATAGGGTACGGAACATTTTTCTTTCTAATTTCAGAATTTTTCCTACTATAGCCGCTAATATCAGGCAAAATAGGATGAATAATGAATTTGAAAGGATCAGTTCGGCTTGGGCTGAAAAAGAAAAGGGGACTTTGGAGAGGGCGGAGAAAATTAAAACGGGCAGGCCAATTTTTAGGGCAAATTCGTTTAAAACGGTCGACCAATTTTCTCCAATATTCCTCAGCCTCTGAAGCAGCGCGGTGGTGAAGATGATGAGGAATAAAGGGGCGATGACGGTGAGAATTTGGGTCATTTTTTAGGGTTTATGTTTTAACTTTTTAAGTCTAAATTAAGCTTTTTTCAAAGATGTCTAAATATTTTTTGTAAATATAAATACGGCCATACTTCATAGATTTATCTTTTATTTCCAAAATACCAAGTTCAGAAAAACGGTCAATGAGTTTTTGCGCGCCTGTACGTGTGTTGAAATTTGCCCATTCTTGAATAACAGAAGCAGTAACAATGGGCTGATTGAATAATTTAGTTAGAATTTTCATGGCGCTTTCAGAAGACGTTTTATTGAGTTTATTTATTTTTCTCATATCTTCTTCTCGAAGTATGGTAATTTCTCTCACAGTTTCGATGGCACTTTCGGAAGTTTCAATGATGCCATCAAGGAAAAAGTCGATCCACTTTTCTTCTCGTCCTTCGCGATAGTCTGTTAAACGTTGATAATATACATTTTTATATTTTTTAAAGTAGGAAGAAAGGTATAAAACCGGTTTTTCCAAAAGTCTTTCTGTCCATAAGTAAAAGGTAATAAGCATACGACCTGTCCTTCCGTTTCCATCTAAAAAGGGATGGATGGTTTCAAATTGAGAATGAAGAATTGCAGCTTTTATCAAGGGTGGAATATTATCGACCGAATGGAGAAAATTCTCAAACTCATAGAGAGCTTCTTTCATTTTCTCTACAGGAGGGGGTACAAATTCTGCGTCCGCAGGGCCTTTTCCGTTTATCCAGTTTTGTGTTTTACGAAAATTCCCTGGATCAGAAAAATGGGTTTGACGTCCTTGTTCCATCAATTTTTTGTGAATTTCGCATATGAATCTAAGGGAAAGCGGGAACTCCTCCAATCTTTTTCTGCCGTAATTAATGGCAATGATATAATGCAAAATGTCATCCACATCTAAGGGCAGACCTGTTTCTATTTTTACATCCGCTTCCAGGGCGTCTGTCATGGTAGCTTGAGTGCCTTCAATTTGGCTTGAGGCGGTGGCATCTTTACGGACATACATGGAGATAAAAAAATCCACATCTGGTAAAAGCTGAGTTATGCCATCGAGTTTTCCTAAAAGATGTGAAGCTTGAGCATCCTTTTTTATGATGGAAGAAGATTGATTAAAAAGTCCTTTATTTGGAAAAGGGTTAGGAATAAAGGCTTTAAACCCGTTTTTTTGCAAGATGTTCAACCCGATCATGATTTAGTAGACATTGAAGGTATTAATGTCTACAGTTTCTACTAAATAGTAGATATTGTAAAGGGAAATGTACACAGTTTTAAATAAATTGTGCTGCTTTTAACTTCACAATTTAAATTAAAATCCTAGACACTTAATTCTTTCATCATCTCTACCCTCTTCTCAATCAACGCCCTCGTCCCAATGTCCTTCCGATGAAACACCGGCCCTGTCACGTTCGCGATCGCTTTTTCCACGAGCTGTTCAGCCTCCTCCGTCGTCTCTCCCGTTCCGATAAAAGCCACAGCCCGACTACCGAGCATTACCAAATCGTCCTCCACCTGATCGACGGAAGCGAAATAATAATTCACTCCAGCAGGGATCTCACCGATGTGAATCCGTTCTCCTTTTTCAGGGTTGTCGGGATAACCCATGGGTACGATGTACTTACATACGGTCGCTTTTTTGGCGAATTTGATTTCTACTTCGTCCAGTTTCCCCTCAATTTGAGCTTTAAAAATAACCCCTAAATCTGATTCCAAAAGAGCCAACGCGTTCATGGCTTCTGGATCACCGAAGCGGGCATTGTATTCAATCAATCTTACCCCATTTTTCGTCACCATGAAGCCGCCATACATGATGCCGATGAACGGCTCTCCGCATTCCTCTTGTAAGGCTTTCGCTACTTTTACCGTGATTTCGTGGGCTGCGGTGACGTCTTCTTTCGTTAAAAAAGGAAGGATGTCAGGGTAGCTGTAAGTTCCCATCCCCCCTGTATTTGGTCCTGTGTCCCCTTCGTAGGCGCGTTTGTGGTCTTGAATGGTGGGCATGTCCACCACATGCTCTCCGTCTACAAAACTCATCAAACTGAATTCTTGGCCGATCAGTTTTTCCTCAATCACTACTTCACCATCGGATTCAATGAATTTTTCAGCGTGAGCTACTCCTTCCTCAATGGTTTCAAAATGATCTCCTTGAACCAGCACCCCCTTCCCCCCGTGTAATCCATCTGCTTTGACGACAAAGTCTTCCAAATCTTCCGCAAAAGCCCGAAGTCCCTCACTCGAATTGAACCTTTGGAAGCGGGGATTGCCCTCAATCTGATATTTTAACAAAAGTTCCCGGGTGAACCCCTTGGAACTCTCTAACTGGCCCATCTTCTTGGTCGGAGACGCGCTTGGGAAGCCCGCGGCTAATAAAGCATCCACCACGCCATTGGCAATCGGAGCTTCTGGCCCCACCACGGCAAAATCAGGCCGATTCTGTTCTGCAAAAGCCACAATGGCCTCATTGTCCATGATATTTCCCACATGATAGACACTGGCCAAGGCTTCAATTCCGGGATTTAAGCTCGACCCAAAAACCACCAGGTCTGGCAGGCTCACTGATTCAACCAATTTTTTGGCGATCATGTGCTCTCGGGCACCACTACCAATCAACAATATTCTCATTCTTTGATTCTCATTAATGGTTAAAGATTAATATTGAATGATTTATCGCAAACAACATTCAACAAACAGCATTAATCATTCAACTGAAGCTAAATACAGCTCAACGCCAATTGATCTTCATCGGTAGTGCTACCGCTCGTGTCGTAGGCAAAACGCTCTTGTTCCACGCGTTGCAATACTTCTTCGGTGATGTTTCCAGCGGGATAAGGTCCACCCATGGAGGACCAGCAAAAGTTTTTAATTTTTTTGTTCCCCTCTCGAACCGCATCGATGAGATCTTCAATGTTTTGATAATAGAGCTTATCGACTCCAATCGCCTTGGCAATTTCTGGGATAGTCAAACGGTTGGCAATGAGCTCTCTTCTGGTGGGCATGTCGATGCCATAAACGTCTGGATTGATGATGGGAGGTGCTGCAGAGGCAAAATAGACTTTGTTGGCTCCTGCTTCTCGGACCATTTCTACAATCTTCCGACTCGTATTTCCTCGTACGATGCTATCATCCACCAAAAGAACATTTTTGCCCTTAAATTCCAATGGAATGGGGTTGAGTTTGTAGCGAATTGATTTTTGTCTCAAATGCTGTGAAGGCATGATGAAGGTTCGTCCGATATAACGGTTTTTTACAAAGCCTTCGCGATATTTTTTCTTCAATACTTCAGCGATGGCCATGGCGACAGGTCGACTGGTTTCGGGGACGGGAATGATCACATCAATATCTTGAGGCATGTCTTTGTCCGCTTTGATTTGTTGCCCTAATTTTTGACCCATTCTCAAGCGGGCTTTGTAAACACTGATGCCATCCATCAGGCTGTCGGGTCGGGCCAAATAGACAAATTCAAAAATACAAGGCGTCGGTTCAGCCGGGACACATTGTCTAGAATAGAGACGGTGGGTTTTTTCATCGATGAAAATGGCTTCCCCTGGCTGTACATCCCTGATCAGCTCATAACCCATGGTTTGAATGGCGACACTCTCCGAAGCAATAATATATTCCGGTTTTCCAGTGATTTTTCGGCTTCCCATCACCAACGGCCGAATGCCATTGGGGTCACGAAAGGCTAACAGTCCATGACCGGCAATCATGGCCATAACGGCATAACCCCCTTCAATACGATTGTAAACTTTAGTGGTGGCGTCAAAAATTTCATCTGGTTTTAAAAGAGGCTGTTTTTTCTTGTTGACCTGAATGAGTTCATGAGCAAGAACATTGAGTAAAAGCTCAGAGTCAGAGGCTGTATTGAGGTGGCGTAAATCTTTATCCACAACATCTTTTTTGACCTCTTTATAATTGGTCAAGTTCCCATTGTGCCCTAAAGCGATTCCAAACGGGGCGTTCACATAAAATGGCTGCGCTTCTTCCTCCGTATAGCATCCAGCTGTAGGGTAGCGCACATGTCCAATTCCCATATTTCCCTTGAGGCGGACCATATTTTTAGTTCGAAAAACATCTCTCACCAATCCATTGCCCTTTTTCATGTGAATCTGGTTGCCATCGTAGGTAGAAATTCCTGCCGCATCCTGTCCACGATGTTGAAGGACAATGAGACCATCATATAGGTCTTGAACTACGGGTTGGTTGGCGATCATGCCAAGGACTCCACACATTTTGAATTGATTTAGTTGATTGTTAATCGTCACTCTTTATTCAGAGTGGTCAGGGGTCAGTGGGTAGTGAATAAAACGGATCACTAAACACTTTTTTGTCGCTCCGTGGCCTTTACGGTATTTAAGATCAGGCCGGCAACGGTCATGGGGCCGACACCACCAGGAACAGGGCTAATGTAGCTTGCTTTTTTGGATACTTCTTCAAAATCTACATCACCACAGAGGGTTCCATCTTGCCTGCGATTGATGCCTACGTCAATGACTACTACGCCTTCTTTGACCATGTCAGCGGTGATGAGCTTTTCTTTTCCAACGGCCACGATCAAAATGTCCGCTCGTTTCGTGTGTTCAGCTAAATTTTGTGTATAAATATGGCAAGTGGTCACGGTGGCATTCCGATTGAGCATCATTGTACTGATGGGCTTTCCGACGATATTGCTGTGCCCCACAACCACGACTTCTTTGCCTTGAATTAAAATTCCGTAGTGATCCAATAATTTTATGATACCGAAGGGGGTTGCAGGGGGCAGATCTTCAAATTCTGTGCTGAGGAACATTTTCCCCAAATTGTAGGCATGAAAACCATCCACATCTTTATTGGGGTCAATGGCTTTAATGACTTCGGGAACGTAAATGTGTTCAGGAAGGGGGAGTTGAACGATCATTCCATTGATCGTGGAGTCTTGATTGAGTTGATTTATTTTTTCTAAAATTTCTTGTTGAGAGATGCTTTCAAGGAATTTGAACTCTTTATACTCAATGCCTGCTTGTTCACAAGCGATCTTTTTGCTCTTCACATAGCTCAAAGAAGCAGGATTCTCTCCAACTAAAATGACAGCTAAGGTTGGTTTTAACCGGTCTACCTTCTCCTTCACTGAGTCAATGAGTTGGATGGAGAGGGCTTTGCCATCTAATAATTGCATAGAGAGGGAATAAAAAAGGCCTCTTGAAAGGCTCTTGAAGTATAAAAGGAAATTGATATAAAGGCAATCCCTTGGTCTCTGTGAATTACGAAACTCCTCTCATTATCTGGTAAGCCAGAAGATGCCTTAAAT
>CAZNDI010000010.1:0-18805 GCA_964571805.1 uncultured Candidatus Peribacteria bacterium | reverse complement strand
ATAGTAAAGAGAAAGATCATGTGATCAAAAAGAGGATGTTGGAAAAAGCTGGAAGCACCTACCCAATCATGGATGTTTTTGATGACCGGGATCAAGTCGTGAATATGTTGCGGACGATGGATTTGACCTATTTTCAGGTGAATTATGGAGATTTTTAATGCTTATCTCATTCACTAATATTTAAATTTAATAAACGCCGATGTCCAATCGGCGTTTATTTTCAAGGATAAGAAAAATTCAGTTTAGAAACTCACCTTACGCGCTCTTTACCATGAATTATCTCTAAGTACGTCAACTTACAAGCGGGAAGCGGTGAGCCTGCTTCAATTTGAAATTGAGATTAGCTCTTCGCTCTCCACTCCACGCTCTCCGCTTTTCATTAATGGAAAAGAATAGAGTGAATCGCAGGAGGTGCGTAACATGAGTTAGAAAGTTATCGGAATGGACTGAGGTCCTCCAAAAAGAGGGTAAGTAACGCAATGGCCATCGGTTTGGGGTGATCTTCCACAGTACGCCCCATTCTTGTCTTTAGTATGAACTTCGGGCAGCCATTCTTCAACAACTTCGAAGGTGGCCACATCCATGTCATTTATGGTTTTATACCCGGAAATTGCATAATTTTTATCCTTGGCATAGCCCCAACCTAAAACTTCAAACGTGACAGCATCTACCCACGTTAATTCTTCACTCAAATAAAAAACTTGATCTGAATCCTTAACAAATACGCCTATGCCATCACTTCGATCCCCTGTTTCCAAAATTTGAAAAGTTGAAGGATCTAAACCCATTAAAATTTCTTCATCAAAATAGACATGATTTTTGTCTTTTGCATAACGACTATCTACGATCTCAAAACTTTGCGCATCAGCGCCCGGTATTATATCTTCACCATAGTAAACTGAATCCTTGTCTTTGGCATACATATCCCCCATCATCTGGAATGTCTCCATATCAACCTCTGGAAGTTTTTCCCCTAAGTAGTAGACGGCCTCTTTATCCTTTGCGTAACGATAGGGGTAAACATCAATTTCTTCAAAGGTTTCCAAATCACTTACTACAATAGGTTCGATAGAATAATAAGCGCGCTGCGCATCTTTTGAATAGCTATTGCCCAATACTTCAAAAGTAGAAAGTTCGACATTTTCGATCACCGCCAAATCATAATAAGCATGATTTTTATCCATCGCAAAGGAGGAATTTATCGGCTTAAAAGTAGATAGATCCGCTTCTTCAATATCCAGACTTGAATGCCAGTAAACACGATTTTTATCCTTTAAATAATTCCATCCTATATTTTCCAGGCTCGCCAGATCTATCGTCTCAATGGCATTTTCATAATGAACATAGTTTTTATCTTTAAACAAATGGCAGTTTAATATTTCCAAAGAATCCGCATCTAGGCCGTTTTTTAATTCCAGAGCATACGTCCTTTCGTCCCGTTCACACTTAACACTTTCGTCCTTGACCACATTCGCCTCAACATCGAAATGAATCAAATGTTTTTCAGCGGTCCATTGGTCTGACATGATCGAATTAGAAACTAAAGTACCACCATCCGGAAGCAAGCAGATATAGCCTGGATCATAATAAGGGTAAGTACGATCTTCATATTCCGGAATCACATCCCGGTAAGTATACGAAACATCGTATTTGGATTTTATATAATGAAAAACAAAATCAGGTGTGGGTAGGCCGACAGCTGAATGGCACAAAGCTTCGTCGTTACCGAGTAGGTCTTGTGAAGTGCTATCTTGCAAAGCTCGATCCCGTAAATGTGGATGATAAGCTTGCCACCCTTCATTTTTGAGCAATCTGGCCCGGAAGAGATATTCCGCCACCAGTGCCCGATATGAACCTTGATTGATTCTGAATAAATCATCAAAAGAATCATGAAGGAGACCTCTATTCTTAGCAAAAGCGACGTAGGGGGCATACCAATCATCAAGATCGACATTACTCATCTGATCGGCCACTGCCTTGACCTGTTCTTGAGTCTGATTGGCCATTTCCTCTTCAAATAAAGGCTTGAGGATCATTTTGAGTACAGCTGGCGGAGTTACTGTATCTGCAGGCTTGAACCAGCCGTCCGGATTGCCTTCGATCCAGCCTTTTTCTTTGGCATAACAGACATCGGGCGCAAACCACTCTTCTTTTACATCTGGAAAACAATTTTTATAAACAGAGGGATCAGGCTTGATATTTTGATTGGCTAAAACCAGTCTCATCATCTCAGCCCGATTGACAAGTCGGCCTATAGCAAAGGTTCCGTCTGGATTTCCTTTAACAACTCCCTCACGTGCTAAAGATTCAATGGCGATAAAGTTATCCAATGTAGAATCCACATCTGAAAAAAAGGCTGAAGATATTTTCTTTAGCTCAGCTTTGACGGGAGGGCTGCACGTCTGTGACAAATCTTGATACATCAAACACACCGCATAATAGGTAGCCTTATGTAAATGAGTGGTGGGCATGAGGTATGTAGACGCATTCTCCCCAACAGTAAAACTCATCCAGTCTGAATACGGTGAATCAGATGAATTATTTTCAACACTTTCCGGAGCGTTAAGATCAGAAGAATACACAATAAAATAAGTATTCCCCTCTTCTGAAAGATTTCCGTTCGGGCTCATTTCATCAATCATATTCCAGCTTAATTTTGTTCCCAAAGAACTCACATGAGCGGTTAAGTTGAACTCATCGGTGATCTCCGTAGTAGGGACTGGTGAAAGGGCTAAGGTATATGCGGGCATGAACAAAAGTCCTAAAACTGATATTGAGGAAGTAATAGAGAGGAGTTTTTTCATGGGGAGGATTTAAATTTTAATCAATTGATTTGATTATAGCAAAAAACGTAAAAAATGAGGAGGATTGGAGCGAAAGCTCTGGAAGTCAGCCGCTAGACCATTCAAGCCATTGAGAATGATTAATACCTACCCACCCTCACGCTGGGCTTTAAAATCGCGCGCTTTTTTGGGAAAACAGTGGAAGAAGTTTTTCAGTTTGATAAAATGGAATAATACTAAAATCTCTACTCTTAAGGGAATAAGTCGGCCTATCACAATCGAAAGGCCAACTGGCGGAGGATAGAAATTTTGAAGCTTTGATATTTTTTTGAAAACTTAAGCATAATTCATGAGTAATTATCAAAATTACATCAGAATACAGGAATTCGAAACCTTGATATTTTTTTCAAGGCCACGTCTCCTTAGTCATCAACCACTAAGTTAAAAATTATTTCCATGAAAGAGAATTAAGTATGACACCGATTTCTTCCTTTTGTTGTTCATCAAAGTAGCCTTCAGTCGTTATAACTACATATTCCCCTCCAACCTTAACCAAGTATGCCAAGCCTTCATGCTGAGAATACTCCTTAGTCAAATAGCTTTGATCTCCAAAAATCATTTTCATCTCTTTAACAGAGATAAAGCCACCTTCTATTTCCCCCTGAAAAAGGGCTTCATACTTTGCAAAACTTTCAGCGGGAATCATAACTTGCAACCTATAATTCATATTATAACGTTTGGGTGAAATTAAGCTGACTTTTCCATTATTTTCCGCACTTACCTCCCAATCGTATGGGTAATCAAAGTTAATGCCTAACTCTGAATGATTATAATTTAAGGCTCCTTTTTTAGGGTTGCTGTAATAGCTAAGGCCTTTTTCAGCTATAAACATCGCCCTATAAATATTTTCGCTTACCTGCTCACGTTTTATTTTTTCATCGACCCCATAGACTTCCGTTTCTTCCAATAAACCTCTTTCTTTAGCAGCTTTAACATAGCGGGCATACCATTGTTTTTTGTCTACATCATTAAATAAGGATTCAGCTCCATAAACAGGAACGAGCGGATAACCCTGTGAATTGACCAACATTTTTATAGCTTCCACCTTAATCACATCATTAGCGGGGTAAAAATTACCATCAGGATAACCCTCTATCCACTTTTGTTCTTTGGCATAGCAAATATAAGGAGCGAACCACTGCTGGGACACATCGGGGAAACAAAATTCATATCCTTCTTCCAAGGTAGGCTGAACCCCCTTACCTGTCACTAATGTTTTTATAAGCTCAGCGCGATTCAGCAGATTTAGAGGCTTAAATGTTCCATCTGCATAGCCTTCAAACACACGTTTTTCCGTTAAATAATTTATAGACTCAGAGTACTTGTTAGCCACAGAAACGTCGGAATATGTTTTTGTTGTTTCTTGAGTTGGAACAGGATTAGCACTAGGTGAAAGGTCTCTAGCCACTGTATCCATCAGTTTACAAGTTGGCCCAGTTAAATTAGAAAAGTAATTATAAGTGTCTCCGTACAATTCAAATATTTTTGCTTCAGAACTCACCTTTAAAGCTAAATCAGCAAAAACAATCCGCTTATCCCCAGAATGCTCCGGCCTAGAAGTGGTGAGCCAATCCACATGAACAGCCGTCGGCTCCATCTCGACCCCATCTGCCCGGAGAGAAAGTTTTTTTAATTCAGAAGCATTTGAACAATAAATAAAAAGATTATTCAATTCTACTTCTTCTGAGGCATTCAGTTTAAATTCCAGTAATTTATTATCTTGACTACTAAGCCCTAAAACATCGTCATACACCACCTGAGCAAGCACATTAACCCCTGTTTCACTATTATTCGCGACCAAGGAGTCATTAACATAAACCAAAGTGTCTATATCGAAATCGAAAACATAATGATCTGACTCATACTGAGTGCCAGATTCAAGATTTAAGAACTGAAGGTTATCTAATGCACAAGCAGTAATAAAATCACCTGTATTTTCTTTTACATCGACTAAAAATTCAAATTCCGTTGCCACACCATTGGGAATACTAAAATCTATTTCATCAAAATGAGCTTTCATTTTTCCTTCCTCTAAAATGAATTGAGTGGTTGCTAATTCCTCACCAGTTTTTAAAGTTAGGTTAGAAAAACCCGTTCCAGGAGTACAATGTAGATCAATAGTTGTGAATTTTATATCACCCGGAATAGATTCCCAAGGCTCAACCGTAAAACTCATCAAAAGCTGATCATTCACTCCTGCAGCAAGGGATTTATCATGTACATTCGTTTCATGGATTCCTACGCTTGACCCCCCCCGCAAAAGCACTGCAAACACTGAAGAAAGTCATTAAAAATAGAGGGACAATTTTCTTATAATTTTTCATAGAAATTTTGATTTAAAAACAGTATTGAGTATAGCATGAGTTTTAAGGCTCATAGTAATCTTTATAGGAAGTCAAAAAAATATACGTATGCTGAAGTCTCTAAAAGAGGTTCAATCTTAATCTGGACCCTGCGTACAGGGTCAAAAATTAAGCCACAAAGTGGCGCAATTCAAACAAAAAACCTGCGATTCTAGAGGGCCCGAAAATTGTCGGAGCGAGCGACCAGCGAGCGCAGAAATTTTTGGGGAGTTTGGGTTTAGGCTGAGGCGCATACAACCTTAAAACAACTATCCACTTGTTTATTAGTTTTCTTATACTCTTTTCGAAGTGTAGAATCTAGATGATCAATAACAGAATAATTCATGAGAAAATCTTATACCATCCTAGCCTTTGCCAGTTTTTTTGTGCTAAGCCTTTTTCCTCAGTCGATTTTAGCTTATGAGTCAACGTTTAAGGATGTTGGCTCTGAAGACCTAGCCTATGCAGCCATTGAATATTTTGCGGAAAAAGGAATTTTGGAAGGGTATGAAGGGGGTGTTTTTGCCCCTAATAGTGAAGTTAATCGAGCCGAGGCTGTTAAAATAATGGTGCTGGTGACAGGAGTTGACCCCGATGCCAATGTCTACAAAAACTGTTTTCCGGATGTTCAGGAAGAATGGTTTGCTCGGTTTGTTTGTTATGGCAAAAAACAAGGCTGGCTCAGTGGTCATCCTGATGGTCATTTTTTACCAGCAAGCTCTGTGAATCATGCGGAATTAACCAAAATGGCTTTAACACCTTTTTTTGATCAGACTTTCGAGGTGGCAGCAAGTGATCCATGGTATAAGCCCTATTTAGAAGCCGCAGGTCAAAAAAATATCATTTGGAGCTATGAATCGCAAAATTGGCCATCAAATTCTGCCTCACGGGAAAAGGTGGCAGAACAATTCTTTCGGGCTATGCTGCTGAAGCAAGAGGGATGGAATGTTTACAGTGATTACTCTCGGGATCTTTATTTTAAAGAAATGGATCTAAATCATCTGATAAACCAGGATTATCCTTGTTATTACTCTGATTTTAAATTTTTCCCAACTTTCCCTGCCTATTTAAAGTCAGAATATGGAATCACGAATCTGCAGGGAATGCTTTATGACTTTAGAGAGGTGCCTCATTTTGATGGCTATCAATTTTGTGTTTCAAATAATGGGAATCTCGTTTTTTCCGGAGTCACTTCAGACATGAACGGTGAAGAATTAACCATGAGCCAGCACCTCATTCATTTTGATTCCCAAGGGAATTTAATCAAAGACCAATGGGTTTCTTGCGGGGAATGGAGATCTTTGGATCGACCTTCTTTGTTGATCAATGGGGTGGATTTGGATAGCATTGAGCCATTACATTGTTTTTATGCTAAGGATAAAGATCATGTTTATTATCGTTCGGACAATATTATTGATCCTCAGGGGCCTACAGGACCTGAAGAGATAGAAGGGGCTGATCCAAATTCGTTTGAGTTGCTGACTTTTCCATATTCCAGAGATGATGATCAATTCTTTTTTTACTGGAAGGAGGTTGAGAATATTGACTTAGAGTCCTTTCAGCTTTTAGAGAGCCCAGGAGTAAATTCCGAGGCCCCCTTTACTTATTACGCAAAAGATACGAACCATGTTTATTATTATGGAAAAATAATTCCGCAAGCCGATCCTAATACTTTTGAGCGCCTCTTTCTTGAGGGATTAGAGTTTGAACTCTTTGAAGAATTCAGATTTACCAATTATTCCCGAGATAAAAATCATGTCTTTTTTGGCTCTCAGATTGTAGAAGGGGCTGATCCGGAAAGCTTTCAATTAGTGAATGCTTATTACAGTGCAGACGACAATAATGTTTATCGTTACGGTGAAAAAGTGGACGATTGGGATGGGGCGAGTTTTGAAATCATTGATGACGTATTTATGCGAGATGTGAATCACGTCTATTATGAAGATTATAAAAATCTTGAAGAGGATGGGTCTCAATTTAAAACCGTAGAAGGAGCTGATCCTGAAACTTTTGAACTGGTAGGTGAAATTTTTGAAGATGCTTTCTTTTATAAAGATGTAAACTATGTCTATTTTTTCAATTTTAGCCGTTCCGATCGCGTGGATGCCTTTGTTCCGTTCGAAGGGGTAGATCCCGTCAGTTTCGAGATTCTCAGTAATAAGTATGTGCGCGATGAAAGACAACTTTATGAAATGGACTATATTTCTTCCAATTTGATGCCAGTGCCAAGTAAAGATTTTGATATAAAAAACCTTGAGGTGTTAAACAACTATTATGTCAAAGATGTGTATGGAATTCATCAAGTTGAAGGAATGGAGGAGATTCCCTCGGGTGCTTTTCTTTTTTTTAAGGATGGCCTCATTGATGCTGATATAAATACGTTTCAAGTGCTCGACGGTAGCTTGGCCAAGGATCAATCTATGATTTACAGTTATGGATACTCGCACCCAGAGGTTGACCCAGCTACTTTTAAAAAAGTAGGCGGTGAAAATCCTTACTTTTTTTATAAGGATAAAAAACATTTCTATACCACTTGGGGGTTGGAAGTGATTCCTACATCTAATTTAGATATTGCCACGGCACAGATGATTTCTGATACTGTGGCCAAAGATACCAATGGCGTGCAGTGTGCTATAAATATACAGGAGGTGTCATTGACCATTTGCACTCAAAAATAGCTTGAGCAAATTATGGTGTATTGAAGGTTGTTGTGATCGAGGATTTATTGAAACTTGGGATTATACAAAACCTTCCATGATAATATTTGAGCAATCACTCAAATACTATTTATGAAGCCAGCTAAATTTAGGTCTTTTAAGGATAAAGATGTGGCAACACTATTTGCCACTTATTCCTCTGTGATAAAAGAAAGGCTACTATACTTATCGTGAAATAATATTAGAAGAAGAATCTAAACATTCAGAAGTCGGTGAAATTAAAGAAGTTCTAGAATGGGGACAGCCCAGTTAGCTCACTCCTGAATCTAAATCGGGAAGTACGATTCGAATTCGGAAGCTGGAGCCTTGCAATTCGGGGTCCCCGAAAATTGTCGCAGCGAGCGACCAGCGAGCGGAGAAATTTTTGGGGAAGACAAAATTCATGCGTAAGCTGAAGAAGCCGACTCGATTTAGAGGCGGATTCGGAAGCTGGAGCCTTGCAATTCGGGGTCCCCGAAAATTGTCGCAGCGAGCGACCAGCGAGCGGAGAAATTTTTGGGGAAGACAAAATTCATGCGTAAGCTGAAGAAGCCGACTCGATTTAGAGGCGGATTCGGAAGCTGGAGCATGAATTTTGTCTGGTGTCACTAGGTGGAGTTGAACCACCGACCTCAGGCTTATGAGTCCTGCGCTCTAACCAACTGAGCTATAGTGACACGATGTTTTTGAACGATAGTCCTGCACTCTAACCAAACCCTAAGGGTCCCCTTTGGGGCTGAGCTATAGTGACACGATTTATCTAAAGCTAAAGTAGCGTACTATCTTTTTTGCCGAAGCTCAAGCATTTTTAAAGATGGATTTTAATTTGCACAAAATCCTAGCGGAGCATATAATTCCCTTAGTTTCGCTCAAGCGATCAAAAAATAAAAAGAAACAATGGACATCAACTTAAGCTGGGACCTGTTTGTAATCGTCTTCTTTGCGGTCATTATCGCTTATAGTTTTATTATTGGTCGCGATCAGAGCCTCAAAATCATCATCGCCAGCTACATTGCAATCCTCGCCGCAGATGGCGTGGGTAATTTAATTGAGTATTATTTGATTGGACCCAATGCAGTGGTGGGAAAAATTCAGGTGACCAATACCGAAGCCACGATGATCTTGATTAAAATATTCATTTTTGTGGCCACGATTGTCCTCATTACAACTCGAGGGAGATTCACGATCAATATGGATCATCCCACGTCTTCGGTCACGGGAGTGATCTTAAATTTGGCTTACGGCATTTTAAGCGCAGGCCTCATCACGAGTACGATTCTTATTTATACCTCTGGTGCCTCACTGGTGCAAGACGGGAGCTTGGTGATGAATCAAACCGTGATGGCGATGTACAATCAATCCGTCATCGTGCAAGCCATGATTGACAATTACAACATTTGGTTCTCCCTCCCAGCGATCACCTTTGTGGTTTCAAGCTTTTTAGGGGAAGAAATTGAGGGTTAATTTAATTTGACTTTTAAATCACCTCTCCGTAATATGACTGAGCTTTTTTAAGCACCCTTTTACACCAAATAAGAAAGGGGTCCCCAAAAATTGTCGCAGCGAGCGACCAGCGAGTGTAGAAATTTTTGGGGAAAAGGAGGCGCTCACGGAAGTCGGAGACAATGGCGACCAGCCATTGACGGAGACTGCAGTGAAGCGACGACGCGGGTCAGTAGCTCAGTTGGTAGAGCAGAGGCCTTTTAAGCCTTTGGTCCTGGGTTCGAGTCCCAGCTGACCCACCACCCATCAATGAACTCCGGCTTGCGAATCAAGTTCTAATCGAACTTGCTTCTTCAGCCTACGTTCATTTCTGGGTCCCTCCCCAAAAATTTCTCCGCTCACCTTCCATCTCTGCCTGCGGCATCGATGGGTTCGCTCCGACAATTTTTGGGGGCCCCTGAATCGCAGGGGGGGGTCAGTTAGTTTAGTTGGTAGGGTTTAGTTCGCCCTGGGGGGCTTACTTTGATAAGTTTATAGGAGGTAAGACCTATCTTTGCTCCCCTCCTTGGGAGGGGCTGGGGGCACGGCTGGCATGTTCTAAATAGTAACCTTATAGATAAGCCATCTTACTTGTAAATTTTAACCACTTCACTTCTTTGAGCTTCTTCAATAAAGTCTATTCTCTGGGCGTTTCTGTTTTTTGAAAAATTATTTCATGTAATAGAACGTGCCAGCCGTGGGGCTGGGGGAGGTCCCTACCCCCCTCTTGATAAAGAGGGGTTGGGGGAGATTTGCGATGGGCTCCCCTCCCTGAGGAGGGGCTGCTTGTCCGCTGAGGTGGAGGGGAGGTATCCTGGAGGGCTAAAAATCAATTTAATATTGCATCACCCAGTACCATGCTATACAATATTCATATTATCGAATAACTAAACCTAAACCTCATGAAACTCAAAACAGAAAAAAAAGAAGAAGTCGTGGCAGAATCTCATAAAAAAATTGCAGAAACCATCGTAGAAAAAATGGCTAAAGATCAAGAAAAAAGATTCTATATCAATCACTCCGTTCAAAAAAGAGTGGGATTTTTTGGGGGAATTTATTATTTTTTTAGAAGTCTTTTTATCCTGGCAGAAAGAATAATAAAAATCATCGCCATTTTCGCCCTCTCCCTGAGTGCCTCCATCTTGTTTCTAGTGGCCAGCTTCTATCTGTTCAGCGCCACTTTTGGGCTCAAAGACAGCCCTGCCTTCCAGGTTTTAAGAGATCACATCGGGACCCTCTATGCCGCACAGATTGAAGAAGAAATTAGTGACGCCCAAAAAGATAAAGATTGGAAATGGGAGAGAGAACTTGAAGAAATGAAAAAAGACATCAAAGAGGAAAGTGGCCTCAAAAAATCTGAAACTGCAGACCCCTCAAAAGAAAGGGATAAAACCACAGAACAAAAAGATGAGGCTGTGGAGTTGAAAATTTAACTCTCAAAATAGAATCAAACTTTTCCCAAAGTATCCCCTCCCTCTTTCCAACCCACAGGACAAAAATCCCCTGTTTGAAAGGCTTGAACAAGGCGCAAAAGTTCATCCACATTTCGCCCCACAGGAATATGATTGACCATATAAGATTGTAAAACACCATCCGGATCAATAATGAAAGCCCCACGGAGACTAATCCCCTGCTCTTCCAAAAGAACATTGTAATCCCAGCTCACATTTTTGGTCATGTCACTGAGAAGTGGATAATTGAATTCCCCCAATTCTTTAAGCCAGGCTTGATGCGCATGAACACTGTCAACACTGATGCCTAAAACTTGCGCATTGAGCTTTTCAAATTCTCCATGACGCTTGCTGAGCTCCACCAATTCGGTAGGACAAACAAAGGTAAAATCGAGGGGGTAGAAAAACAAAATGACCCATTTGCCTCTGTAATCAGAGAGAGAGTACTTGCTAATTTGCCCCTTAAAATAACCTTCAACTGTAAAATCTGGAGCAATTTTTCCAATTTGTAACTCCTTATCGTCCATGTCATGAGATCCACACATAATTTTTGATTTTAGAGATTAATACCTCACCAAGATACCCCTTCAGAGGCCATTGATCAATCCAATTACTTGAACTCCTTGAGTCAAAAGACTAAACTAAGAACGTAATTAAAACTTCAATTTATGAAAAAAATCCTCCTCTTTGGCAGCACCGGCTTCATCGGCTCCCAACTTAAAGAAGCTCTATTGGAAAAGGGTTATGTGGTCGCCGACCCAAAAATAGACGTTCGAAATTTAGCCGATATCAAAAAAGAAATTGAGAAAGAACAGCCCGATTACATCGTCAATGCCACCGGCATCACCGGAAAACCGAATGTAGACTGGTGCGAAGATCAACCTGCGGAAACCTTTGGGGTGAACGTCGCTGGCTCCATCAACGTAGCCTCAGCGGGATTAGAAAAGGGAATCAAAGTCGCTCAAATGGCCAGTGGCTGTGTTTATGATGGCGACAATGACGGAAAGGGATTTTCTGAGGAAGATGAGCCAAATTTCTTCGGCTCCCTCTATAGTCGGACCCGCATTTTATCTGAAAAAGCCCTCAAAGAATTTCCGAACGTCTTGCAATTAAGAATTCGGATTCCGATCATGGGAAAAAAACATCGAAAGAATTTGATCGATAAAATGATTTTGTACCCCAAAATGATCAATATGATGAATTCTTGCACCGTGATGGAAGATTTCATTCCGGCCGTGATTCAGTTGATGGAACGAGGGGAAACCGGCATCTTCAACATGACCAACATAGGTGCCATGGACCATGTGAGCATTATGACCATGTATAAAGAAATTGTGGATCGTAATTATGAAATCAACGTCATGAGCCCAGAAGATCAAGCCACTTTAAACAAACGCCGATCCAACACCGTGCTCACTTCAGATAAACGAGAAGCTTTGGGCATTCATATGCCGCCTTTGGAAGAGAGTTTGAGGAGGGTGTTGGAGGAATATAAGAAGGAAAATTAATAAATCCCGAAGGCGAGATTCGGGAATCTCGCCTTCTTAGGGTGATAGATTGATCGTTTTTTCCTTCGGCCTAAACCTCCACAGCAAAACCCCCAACACCACGTAATACCCCACCATCATCCAGAGTTGCATCCCCACCCAATTCACACTGGCATAGGGAATGGCTGCAGTCAGCTCAATCACCTTGATGATGTACGCCAGAATACCCCACGCCACATAAGCGAATATAAGGGCAAGAGGAGGGAAAACAAAAGAAATGAGCACCGCCACAAACCCAAACAACATGGCGGGAGGAATGGCAAAGGCGACAAGAAGATTAGAGATCGGAGCAATGAGGGAGAGGCGTTCAAAATTGTAAACAATGATCGGCAACGCCATCACTTGAGCAGACATCGTCATGACAATTGCCTCGCGAATGCCAAAAGTGGCGGGAAGTTTTTGAGAATATTTTTCAAAATGCGGCGCCACATAAATCAGCCCCATTACGGCAGCAAAAGAAAGCTGAAAGCCCACATCATAAATCAAGATTTTAGGATTCCAGGCCACCATGATGGCTGCAGACCACAAAATGGTGAGGTGGATGTTATTTGAGCGCCCATAATTTAAAGCGATCAAGCCTAAAATTCCCATAATGCTCGCTCGCACCACCGCAGGGCTTGCCCCCACAAAAAGTGTAAAAAGAATGATGCCAAAAACGGCGCATATAAAAGCCGTTTTCCGAGGCAACCCATTGAGGGCCCACATCACAAAAACAATGATGATCGTGATGTTGTAGCCACTGATGGCAATAATATGCGTTAAGCCTGTGATGTTAAATTGAGTCATCAAATCCTCCGGAATCCCCTTTCGAGCGCCCACCAACAATCCTGCCTCAAAACTGGCATGGGGCTCAGGAAAAAGAGAGTTGATCTGTTGCATGAATTTGCCTTGCATCCAGGTCATGGCGGACCAAAAAAGATTCCCTTGAGCAGATTCAAGAAGTTCAACTTTCGGTTTATACATGACTGAGTAGGTGTCAAAGCGACTGAGATAATTTCCATAGTTGAACCCCTCAAAAACACCAGGTGACTGGAGATCTCCGTAAAGCTTAAGCCGATCGCCGTAAGCATATTGGGGATATTTTGGCAGAGTGATGAGAATCTGACCGACCCACTGGCCTTCAATGGAAATTGTGTATTTAGCCTGATCCCGCCGTATATCCGCCTCCCGAACCACTCCAATCACCTCAATACTTTGACCATTTTGAGAGTCAATTTGATCGGGAGTGACATGATGAACCCCTAAATACCACCGGGCAAAACCAAGAGCGAATCCAAAAAGAGCCAAGAATAAATAATGAAAAAATCTTCCCATAAACAAAAAATATTAGTTTGTCGGGAAGACTGGAGGGAAATTATTATAAATTTCTGCTGACATGTCAATAAAATAATTGTAGGCACGCGATTAATCGCGTGCCTACAATTATTTTATTTCAAAATTTCAAACAACCGCTTCCAATCCTCCACTTCCAAATCCTCCGCCCGGACCTCAGGGTTGATATTCGCTTGAATCAAAAGCTCCCTCATTTCTAAAGTTTCTTTGTGCAAACCGGCCCCCAGACTGTTGGTCAGTTTTTTTCGTTTTTGGGAATAACCGAATTTGACGATGCGTAAAAAATCATCCAGTTGATCTTCCGGAACCTTGGGCTCAGGAAAAACGGTGATTTTAAGGATGGCTGAATCCACTTGTGGTGAGGGATAAAAAGAGGAAGCGGGAATCGTTCCAATATATTCTGGATGCCCTTGAACGGCGGTTTCCATGGTGATAAAGCTCCGTCCTTTGAGAGAGCAAATCTTCTGTGCCACTTCTTTTTGAACTAAGAGGACCATCACCTTTGGTCTGATTTCACCCTGCAAAAAATGACGAATTACGGGAGAAGTGATGTAATAAGGAATATTAGCCACCACTTTAAAATGCTTTGTTTTTAAGCCATAATCTTGAGTTCTGAGCTTGAGAATATCTGAATGAATGAGGGTCAAATTTTCCGTCAAACTGAATTGGGCCTTCAAAATATCAACCATATCTTGGTCTAGCTCTACTGAAGTCACATGTTTGACCTTTTGAATCAATTGCTCGGTCAAAAATCCCGTTCCTGGACCCACTTCAACCACCTCATCTCCTTCATACAAATCTGCAGCGTCTACAATTTTATCCAAGGCTTCCTGATCGACCAAAAAGTTCTGCCCCAACATTTTTTTGGCCCACAGATTTTTGGATTGTAAAATCGCTTTGAGTTGATCAAGTTTGCTCATAAAAATGAGTTAAAATGGATATTTTTTATTTGAATTCATGAATCAAATCTTCAGCTTATTTTTCTCAATGGCGCGATATTTGCCGCAAATTTCTTAAGACCATAAAACTTATTTTCAAACGCCACGGTCACCAAATCCCCTCGCCTTTCAATGATCATCCCCGGACCATAACTTGCATGAATCACCCGATCTCCATCAGAAAAACGCTCTTCTCCTGTTTCAATTTCTTCGTACGAAACAGGCTGTGACTCAACGTCATTTCGAGCTGAAAAAGATTCATAGGAGGAAGCTTGTATGCCCGTTTTTTGGACAAGATGCACAGGAATATCCTCAATGAAACGAGACATGCGATTGGATTGATAATCACCATAAAGGGTCCGCTGCTTCGCCGCCAAAAGATAGAGTTTTTTCATTGCTCGGGTCACCCCCACATACATGAGCCGACGCTCCTCTTCCATCTCCAATTCGTTATAAAGCGAGCGAGAATGAGGAAAAATCGTCTCCTCGCAACCCGCAATGAAAACATACGGGTACTCCAAACCTTTCACTGAATGCAAGGTCATCATGGTCACCACCGTGTCTTCTTCCGTCAACTTATCCGTTTCCGCAACAAGAGCCACCTCTTCTAAAAAAGAAATGACGGACAATTCGGGCTCGAGACCATCATATTTTGAAGATACAGAAATCAACTCCAAAATATTCTCATAACGCATCTCTCCCTCTTCCGTACCATCAATCAAATACCCTTTATAGTTCAAATCCTTCACCATCAAGCGGATCAATTCTGAGACAGGCTTGTCCACGGAATCTTGACGCCATTTAGCAAAAAAAGACCAAAAATGTGAAAGATTCTTTTTCGCCTGGGGAGCGAGTTGATCAATCATCTCTACATGATTTAAAACCTCAGAAAGATTGAGTGAGCGACCCAAAGCAAAGGCCTGGAGTTTTTGAATCGTGGTTTGTCCAATTTTACGAGTGGGCACATTGATGATGCGAAGCAGACTATCGGTATCGTGAGGATTGACTAAAACTCGAAGGTAGGCGAGCAAATCTTTGACTTCTTTTCGAGCGTAAAAGCGCACTCCTCCCAAAACCTTATAAGGCAAACCAAAGCGCAGCATCGCCTCTTCAAGCATACGAGATTGAGCATTGGTACGATAAAGAATCACGCAATCGGAGAGTTTTGCTTTTTTTTCCCTACGCAACTTCTCAATTTCTTGAGCAATAAATTTGGCTTCATCTTGCTCGTTTTGAGCATGAATCACCTCAATCAAATCCCCTCCCCCTTGATCCGTCCACATTTTTTTTGCCTTACGTTGACGATTTTTTTCGATGATTGAATCTGCTGCATCCAGAATATTTTGTGTGCTGCGATAATTTTGTTCTAACTTGATGATTTTTGCGTCAGTGTAATCTTTTTCAAAATCAAGAATGTTCGTGATGTCAGCCCCTCGAAAAGCATAAATGGACTGATCACTATCGCCGATCACACACAAATTTCGATATTTACTCGCCAAAAGTTTCGTCAAAATATATTGGCAGTGATTCGTATCTTGATACTCATCCACATTAAGGTAACGCCATCGCTCCTGATATTCCTCCAACACCTCAGGATGATTTTCAAAGAGTCGAACCGTGAGCATGATGAGGTCATCAAAATCAACTGCGTTGTTGTCTCGAAGTCTTTTTTCGTAATTCAGAAAAAGTTGAGCGATAGAGCGTTCAAAATAATTTGTGGTTCGGGCAGAAAAATCCTCAGCGGTTTGAAGTAAATTTTTAGCCTTAGAAATCATCCCTAAAACAAGTTTGGGCTTGATTTTTTCATCGTCAATTTGAGCCTCCTTGATCAATCGTTTCATCAAACCTTCTGTATCAGTGGTGTCATAAATCACAAACGATTTGCTACGCCCGGCCTTTTCGTAGTGTTTCCATAAAATTCGCAAGCAAATGGAATGAAAGGTTCCAATCATAGGTTGCGAAGACTCATCTCCAAATTCACTTTGTATCAATGTCTGCACTCTTTTTTTCATCTCAGCAGCGGCCTTATTTGTGAAGGTCACCGCTAAAATTTGCCATGGCATGGCTTTTTTCTGTTGGATTAAATTGGCAATTCGATGGGTCAAAGTCTTCGTTTTACCACTTCCCGCCCCTGCCACAATCAAAAGTGGCCCCGTCAGGGTTTCGGCGGCTTCACGTTGTTGAGGGTTGAGTTGGTCTAAAAAATTCATTTCCCCAATCATACCCCAATGGACCCCTTGTGTCTAAATAACTCATGTTACACACACCCTCCGATTCACCCTATTCTTTCCTATGAATCACAAGCGAAGAGCGTGGAGTGGAGAGAGAAAAGCTAATCTCAATTTGAAAATGTAGCAAGCTCACCGCTCCACGCTCTTCGCTCACCGCTTATAAAGTTGTGTCATTACACAGAATTCATACTAAAGGGGGGCGTAAGGTGAGAAAATAACATAAAAACTTGCCATCATGATGATAATTTGATATAATAAAACGATAACTTATTCATCATAAAAAAATAAAATGCCTAAAAAAGGTTTTACCCTCATCGAAATTCTCCTAGTCGTGGCCGCCATAGCAATATTATCAGGTATTGTTGTTTTGGCAATCAACCCTGGAAAACAATTGGCTGACACACGTGATGCACAGCGCCACAGTGATGTAAAAACCATTTTGGAAGCTGTGTACCAATACAGCATTGACCATGATGGAACACTTCCCTCCACCCTCCCCACAGAAAGTACTGAAATTTGTAAACCACAAGCCATCACCCAGCCAGTGGCCTTTAGCCCTGACCTACTCATGGCAAGTGTGAACACATCCAATGGGCAAAGCACCCTTAACGTGCGAACCAGCTGCCTTCCTGGTGAAACTTTGGCAAGCAATGGTGATGTTCAACCCGTAAAAAGCAGTCTCTGCTCTCAAGCTGAAACATGGGGTATTATGGAATTATCTGATGGAAAAAAACTTTCAGGAAGTGGCTATGGCTGTAATGTTGAAAATCAACTCAACAATGAAGGCTTTGGGCACCGAGTGTGTAAAGCTGATATCGCAGAGGAGGAGGTGCCAGAGGTTGTGGTGGTGCCAGAGGAAGAGGTTACTCTCCTAGACGAAAGCTCTGAATCTTCATCAGGCTGCATTGATTTGTCATTTTTAATGGAAGATGAGACTTATTTAGTCAACTTACCAGAAGACCCCAAAAACAAAAGTGAAACCGGCATTGGCTACTTTATTTCTAGAAGCGACAATGATCGAATCACCATAAGTGCGCCAAATGCCGAACAAGAGACTGATTTGAATGTGACACGATAGGGCTCAAAGTGATGTATTTTATGTTGCAAACAGAAAAAAAGAGTGTAGAATGACTATGCTCTTTTTTTGAGCATCATCTTTGGCCCAAAGATCCTAAAAAAGGGCCCGTTTAGTCCATAAAGATAACCATCATGGTAAAGAAAGTTGAAGTAGTGACTACCAAAAAGGAAGTCATTCTAAAAAAGTACGAGCTCATGTTCATCCTCCAACCTGAATTGCTTGAATCAGCTGTGGAGAAAAAACTCAAGGAATTCGAGAAATTTATCGAAGAAAATGAGGGAAAGATTGACATGAGAGACCTCCTTGGCAAAAAGAAGCTTGCCTACCGCATCGCCAAAAACGATGAGGGAATTTACGTTGTCTACCACCTCACCCTCCCCACCTCCTTCAATCGAGAACTAGACGAACACCTACGTATCGAAAAAGACGTCATCCGCTTCCTTTTGACCAGCCTTGATAAGGACTACACCTATCAAAAATATGAAGACGTTGTCCTCGCCAAGCCTGTCAAACCTGCCGAAGAAGAGAAAGGTCACGAAAAAAAGCACAGCTCAGGGAACAGCCACAAAACCGACGACGGAGCAAAGAAATCTGAAGTGAAGGACAAGGGCAAAAAAGCTGACGCAGAATCTTTGGACGACAAACTAGGCAAGATTCTGGAAGGTGAAGACATCAATGTCTAGTCGGTCACTTCCTTCAAAATTCTTAATTCCTATTCAGTAACTTGTTCTTAAATTATGTCTAAACAAATTTTCTCCACCAATCAAAAATTCAATCCCGGAAAAAGAAGATGCACTTTTTGCACCAACCAAATGCACGAGATTGACTACAAAGATCTCCCCACCCTCAAGCACTTTTTAAATGG